>NZ_JAJNIU010000035.1:0-19023 GCF_022386355.1 Mammaliicoccus sp. L-M44
CAAAATTAAAAGGCTTATCTCCCAAAAATTACAGGAGACAAACCTTTGAAATAATATACTAATTAAGGTTTAGATTTTTGGGTTCAGTACACTCGTGAGTTTACTGCTCCTTTAACTCACGACTTTGAACATTTTCAAGCATTGCATCCAGCCTTTCACTCTCATCTCTCCATCTCCGCAATGTGTTTAATTTCAAAGTACAAGATTTCAACTATATAATAGTAATTGAGATAAAAACTATATAGAAATGGAGTTTTGATTATGAGTATATTTACTGATCAAGAGAAAGTAGACATTTTAGGTGATATAGTAAGTATGCGATCTGTTAATGATATTGAAATTGATACGTATATGTCTAGACCACCTGTTTACACAACTGGCCAAAATTCATTAATCGAGTTAGCTGTAAAAATGGGCGAAAAACATTTAAACACTACACTTCCAACTGAAGCATCACCAGGTGTTACAGATGCATCTGATTTATTAGTTTCTAAAGATGAGAACTTCTCATTTATAATGTATGGACCTGGTACAGTAGACCAAGCGCATCAAGTAGATGAACATGTATCCAAAGATGCATATCTTAAATTTATTGATTTATATACAGAATTCTTCCCTAAATACTTAGAAAAGTAATTCATTATAACCGGAGTGATTAACGTGAATACACAAATTCAACAACTTAAAAACATCATTGATTCATCTCAAAATATTACATTTTTTACGGGAGCAGGTATTTCGGTTGCTAGTGGTATACCCGACTTCCGTTCACTCGGTGGATTATATGATCAAATCTCAGAGAATGGCTATTCCCCAGAATATTTATTAAGTACTGATTATTTACAAAGTGACCCAAAAGGATTTATGGACTTTTGCTTTCAATATTTACTTTTCACAGATAAACAACCTAATATCGTACATCAATGGATAGCCCAACTCGAAAAAGACCATCGTTCACTCGGTGTCATCACACAGAATATCGATGGTCTTCATAGTAATGCCGGCAGTCTAAATACAGATGAATTGCACGGCACTATAAACCGATTTTATTGTACAAAATGCAAAAAAACATATACTAAATCTTATGTTATCGATAACCATTTACACCATTGCGAATCATGTGGTCATACCATTAGACCAGACATCGTATTATACGGTGAAATGCTAGATCAAGAAACAATATTCAATGCATTAAACAAAATAAGAGAAGCAGACACACTCGTAGTACTCGGGTCATCCTTACTCGTGCAACCCGCAGCAGGACTCATCTCAAACTTCGAAGGACAAAACCTCGTCATTATAAACAAAGACGAAACACCTTATGACACTACAGCAAACATCGTTATACATGATGACATGGTAGCTGTTGTACAGGGGTTGTTGGGGTGAGTTTGGCCAAATCACAACGAGTTCCCTCTTTTATTCTTGATAACAAAATACACTCATGGTATTATTTAAGTATTAAAAAACAATCAGCAACTTTGGAAGGGTCACTGAGTGTAAAAATTAAGGCGTATAGTCTATGCTATATTTCATTAGTCGTTTATGTTCGAGCATAAACGGCTATTTTTTATTGTCTTTTTTAAGCAATAAATAAATGGTAATAGGAAGTATTACCGTGTAAGTAATCTAGAATGTTAAATATATCTCTAGTTGCATACTTACATCTAAGCCCATATAATCACCTTCTTTCACCACGATCTAATAAGGCACGGTGAACATATAGGCAATCAATAAGCACGTTAATTTTTATGTACTAATTATAGCATGGTATCAATCCCTTCAACACCTAAAAAAAGACTACTTATCCCTCTATTTTCCGAGAAATAAGTAGTCTTTTTTTTTATGTTATTTTCTTACCAGTTTCTGCTAATATTCTCCACAATAATAGGATAATTGCAGCAATGATTGTGATTGTTATGATTAGGATTAATAAATATGCATTATCAAATGCATTTGTACCTAATTCTAGTAATTTACTTTTTAATAATCCATTTGAATTTTCTGCTACGATCATCGTTTCTTCAAAACTGCCTTTTGCTTTTGCTGGTATTTCTGTTATCGACATGGAGCGTTCCATTAAATAAGTATAAGTAAATGAAAATACGCCACCAAGTGCGGCTATTCCTATTGACCCTCCGAGTTCATATGACACTTCTTCTACTGAAGCTGCCATACCTGCTTTATCGTCATCAACGTTTGTCATGATTGCATTTGATGCTACAGTCATTGCACCGCCTAACCCTAATCCTGCAATGCTAAGGAACAGTATTTGAATCCATAAATCATTGTGTAGAAATGCTGTGAATCCTACAATTCCGATTAATGAAATGATTAAATTGTAAATAAGTATTTTGATGCTATCAAATCGTGTTAAGATACTTCCTTGTACAATTGCTCCTATAAAAGCAGCTGCTGCCATCGACATTAAGACTAACCCTGCTTTTAAAGGTGTTAGATTTAAAATTAACTGTAATCTTTGAGATAAAATCATTTCAAAGCCAATTAATATGGATGCTGATGTAAATGCAGCTATCACACCTGATAAAAAGTATTTATTTTTAAATATATCTAAACTAATTAAAGGATTTAATAGACGTTTTTGTCGACTAATGAATAGTTTCAACGACCATAATCCAATCACTAATGTCAGTATAATCAGTACAATTGAAGGATTTTCTTTTGTGACTTCTTTAATAGCGTAGACAGTCCCTATAAGTCCTATCATAATGAGAATTGAACTTGTGATATCCCATTTTTTATCTTTGTTTCCTTTAATATTAGGAATTTGTATAAAAGCAACGATAATAACAAGTATCGTAATAGGAACATTAATTAGAAATACTGAACCCCACCAAAATTTAGTTAATAATAAACCACCTATTAAAGGTCCTAAACCAGCACCTGCTGATGCAATAGAAGACCAAATACCTAGCGCAAGTGCTCTATCTTTTTTGTCATCAAAGACTTGTTTAATAATAGCAAGTGTTGATGGCATCATTGTTGCTGCACCAATAGCCAATATAACTCTAGCCATAATTAAAGTGCCAGATGTTGGAGAAAAAGCTGCCACAACTGATGCTAAAGTAAAGATTACTAAACCAGATAAAAACATATTCTTATGTCCTACTTTATCACCCAACGTACCTAAACCAGGTAAGAGCCCTGCAACAACTAACGGATACGCATTTACAATCCATAATTTTTGAAAAGCACTCGCTTCCAACTCATACGTTATCGTAGGTAAAGCAGTATATAAAACAGTCATATCTATAACAATCAAAAATAACGCACTAGAAACCAATATCAACGAGAACCATTTATTAAATTTCATGATAAATCCTCCTTACTCAAATAATGGTAAGGTGTATAGTTACTATATAGTCAAACATAAACTTTTTAACCAAGTATATACTGGATTACGAGCGAATTATCGGTCCAGAAATAACAAATATGGACCGATATTATTTTTTATCGGTACAGAAACACCAAATATGGACCGATAATCTTTTTTATCGGTCCATATTTCTACATCCTAACTATACTCTACGTCTTTTGTTGTTAGGAATACGACATATTGATATAACACGTAGCATACGATAATTGCTGCCAATGTGATTTCAATTACAGAAAGTATTGTTCCGAATGTGATGGTGCTACTACTTGCATGACTATGCTGAGTGACATTATAAAGTGATGCGGCTGTTGTTACCCATGGGAACGTCATTGCTGAAAAGGATACTTTGAAGCCTCTTTGTAGTATTTTCGGTAAGAATATTAATGTAAATATAAACAACACTTGGGAAAGTATTAATAAGACGATAACATATACATTTGAATAAGTTGTATTGTTTAAGATATAACCATTTAAACAAAGTGCTGCTGGTGCACTCATAATAATCACCATCGGAAATTGTTCTTGGTTATATGTTTGCCACGACTTGCTGATTAGTACATACGCTAAAATCACCACTAGGCATACCGTTCCAAAGATTGTTGATACATGTCCGAGTGTTTCATTAAATGCTGTTGATGTTTCACTTATAACCCCTGTTCCGACAAACATCACAAACCAACTTGTGTTTGGCCATGATTTAAAATTTCTAAATGCATAGCGACTTATAAAAATAATAATCAAACTTATATGTAATAAAATGGCTGCATACCATAGCACGTTTAACAACTGAGATTGTACGGTATATTCCTGTTTTATAATGGATGCAAGTATCATCAATGTCATAGGAAATGTTGGTGATATTGCAAATGTATGGATATTTTTGAGTTCTTTCAGAAACATACTAGGATAAATGATCCATTTCATGATAAATAATAAAATGATTGCACAGGAAATAATAAAGCTACATAGGCCGAGCGTCTTAAAATTAATATGATAAAATACATTACTCAATGCCATGATGCCTATTGCCAATCCGCTTATTGCGATTGGCGTTCTTTTTAATGCTGTTATAAACATATTGAATAGCCTTTCTTTCTATATTTTTCTAAAGTTTATGCTTCTATACGTATTCTTTAAATCATACCATTGTTTGTCGTTTTGTTTAATCACATTTCTTTGATCATGACATCATAAGCAAGACATTCAATTGCGTTTCATGAACTGTGATATCACGAAATTAGATATATTATTCATCATAAAATACATCGTTATATAAATAATATGTTTTTGGTAAGGTTTAAAGTATGGAAGCAATCAGAACATGGACAAAGTGACTTCCTTATAAATGAATTTTCCGAAAACTGTAATACTATTATCCAAATATTACACGTTATTAACTTAAACAAACAAAACAATTACAACTGTTTTCTTTTATTAAAAGTCATGATAATTTAATGTCAGACATATAGGAAAGGGAAGGTTCAGACATAATGAAGAAATTATTAACAAGCTCTATCGCAACTATAGGGTTACTTACAATGGGTGTTGCTCATCATGAGGCAAATGCTGCAGAACAAAACGTTGCAACACAATCAACTATTCAAGGTACAACAGGTTACGCAAATGGTTCATACTATACAATTGATAATAACGGGAATTATCATCATACATTAGACGGTAAATGGAATCAGGCCATGTTTGATAACCATGAATATAAATCATACGAAATCGATGCTAACGGTACATACCACTATTATTATTTCGTTAAAGGTGGACAAAGTTATGCACCAAGTCAATCACACGATTCAATTCAAAAACATGGTTACAACGTAGAAAATTCTAACGCTAAATCAACAAATAAGACATCTATTCAAAATAATAAAGTAGATTCAACAGATGTATCATCTAAACAAAATACTAATAACACTAATGCAAGTTCAAATACACAAGCTTCAGACAACAATGTAACTTATAACCAAAGTCAAAATAATACAACATCACAAGATGCACAATTAAATGACAACGAAGCAACAACAACGCAAGCAAATAACAATGAAAGTGCAAGCTCTCAAAAGTCAGAAGGTAAAGCACAAGCTTCTTCAAACTGGTTAACTAAGAACACTAAATTACAAGAATATGGTCAATATCACGGTGGCGGTGCTCACTATGGTGTCGATTATGCTATGAAAGAAAATACACCAGTGTATTCACTAACTGATGGAACTGTTATCCAAAGCGGTTGGAGCAATTACGGTGGTGGTAACCAAGTAACAATCAAAGAAAAAAATAGTGATTATTACCAATGGTATATGCACATGAACAAATTAAATGTTCAAAAAGGTGATTCAGTAACTGCAGGTCAACAAATTGGTGAGTCTGGTAGTACAGGTAACTCAACTGCACCTCATTTACATTTCCAACGTATGAAAGGCGGCGTTGGTAACGAATATTCAGTCAACCCAGATTCATACATTAACAATAACCAATAATATAATCTATAACGTCAAAAAGGCTGAGACATTCTATATTGTTTCAGCCTCTTATTTTACACATATTTTTTGTAATATTCTGACAAAAAGTAATAAAATAATCATCATTTTTGACGAATAATTGTATGAAAATCTAAGATATAATGTATAATGACTAAATTTATAGAAAAAGAGGTTAGCAATGTGGATACTTTAAAAGTGAACAAACGATTAATTATGACACCTGGACCTGTAAGTGTAGATCCACGTGTTTCTCAAGCAATGTCGAATTCTATACTCGGTCAATTCGATTTTGAATTTGTTAATATCATGAATGAAACAATGTCATTAATTCGTCAGTCATTCTTAACAAAAAATAAATGGGCTTTTCCAATTGATGGAACTAGCCGTGCTGGCTTAGAAGCCGTTATATCAAATATCGTAAAACCTGGTGATGAAGTACTCGTACCTGTAATTGGTCGATTTGGTTATTTACTGAACTCGTAACACGTGCAGGAGGAATCGTCCACAATATACATAAACCGATGGGCGAAGTGTTTGATCAAGCAGAAATTATTGAAGCTTTAGATGAATATAAACCTAAAGTTATTGCGATTGTACATGGCGAAACATCAACAGGAAGATTGCAACCTATCGATCAATTAGGACGTGCTTGTAAAGAAAGAGGCATCTTTTCAGTAGTAGATGCTGTCGCAACTTATCAAGGTATGGTTATTCCTGTAGATGAATGGGAACTAGACGCAGTCGTTGGTGGCGCTCAAAAATGTCTATCTATTCCTTCAGGTATTACACCGATTACGTTTAACGAGCGTTTCAGCGAAGAAATTAATAAACGCAAACGTGTAGAATTAGGTATTCGCTCTAATGAATCTACCGAAAAAGAACATTTCATTAGCAGCAACTACTTAGATTTAACACAGTTACAAGACTACTGGAGCCCTAAACGCCTCAATCATCACACAGAATCTACAACATCTGTTTATGCATTATATACTGGATTAAAATTAGCACTATCAGAGGGCATTGAAGCACGTGCCAAAAGACATAGCTATCACCAAGAAGCTTTAAAAACAGCTCTAAAAGCACTTGGATTAGAAATTTACGGTGACGAATCTAACGAGATGAAAATGGTCATTTGCGTTAAAATTCCAGAAGGCATCGATGATAATGCCTTTAGAAACGGCTTATTACAAAACTACGGCGTAGAAATTGCCGGATCATTCGGAGATTTACAAGGACAAATATGGAGAATTGGTATTATGGGTTACGGTGTTCAAAAACAAAACATCTTAACATTCTTATCAATCTTCGCAACATATTTAGTATCACACGACAGCCAGCAACATCTTAATGTCGCAGACTCCATTAAGACATTATTAGACTATTATGAACAAAATGAAATCTAGCATTTCTTGAATGATAAGTTAGCTACAATCCAAAAAAGTCTGAGACAGTAACTTTGTCTCAGACTTTTTTGTGATTTTTAAATCGTTTCATCTTCTACGACTCTATTTTTAGATGCTGGATAGCCTACTATAAAGAACAGAATAGACATAACGATTAAGGCGATGATGCCTGATATCCAACTGTCTGTCGCATCGTGTAAATATCCAATAAAGAATGGTCCAATGGCAGCTATTAAATACCCAATAGATTGCCCGAATCCTGATAATGCGATACTTCCGTCACTTGTACGTGCACGTATAGAGAAGAATGTCATACATAAGCTAAAGCATGCACCCATACCTAAACCTGCGATAATAATACCGATTACGAGTAATACTAATGATTGCGTAAAGAATAAACCAAATCCAACTAAGAATAGTATTGTGATGATCACAACTAATATACGTTGGTCTTTTAATTTAGACGCAATAATCGGGAATGTAAATGTCATTGGCACTTGTGAAAATTGGTTAAGCATGAGTAAATAACCTGCAGTTGATGGATCTAGACCTCTATCTACTAATATAGAAGGCACCCAAGCAACAACTGTATAGAATACCATTGATTGGAATCCCATTGTTAAAGCTACTAACCATGCTAATTTAGACTTCGTAATGTTCAATTTTGTATGTTGATTCTGTGCTTCTGATAGTTTATCTTGACGTTCTAGTTTAGCGCCTTTACTTGCTTTTGGAATCCATAAAATTAATGCGATAATCCCTAGCACGATCCAAAAAGCAAGGGACAGTCTAAACCCTAATGGAGATTGAGACATTGGGAAACTTAGTCCTCCACCTAATCCTGCAGTAAAGTTCATTGTCCCACTATAAATACCTGTTGCTAATCCAATTTGTAATGGAAAATACCATTTCACATAACTCGGTAATACAACATTACCAAATGCGATCGCAATACCTAGTAGAACTGTACCAATAATAAATAAATTAAAACCACCTGCAACACGTATGTACAAAGCAATAATTACTAATATCGTTGATAGTACAATTGTATTAGACATCGTCAAACGTTTAGTTACTTTAGATACTAATGGCGAAACGACTGCAAATATAATGAGTGGTATTGTTGTTAAAAAACCAGCAAGACTGTTATTAATTTGCATAACATCTTTAATTTCATCAACTACTGGACCTACTGATGTTAATGGTGCACGTAGCGTAGATGCGATAAATACAATCGCAATTATGATGCCCCAATTTTTTTGAATTCTATGTGTATTATAGGGTTCAATCATCTTATACCACCTTATTTCTAAAATTTTTTCTTATAAAACCATCAACGCAACATTAGTATAGTTCATTCATATTGAAGTGTATATAATATGAGAGTCTGGAACAACACTTTGTCCCAGACTTTTTTAATAGTATATCAGAGATATGATTGAGTGCAATGCTGCTATGTTGAGCGACTTGATCGTTAGCCATAGGGGAATGGGTTTTTCTTCGGTTTATAAAGTTTAGTATGTCCGCTAACGAGAGAGTGTAAAATAAACTGTGTAAGTAGAGTCGTACGTTCTCTACTTACACAGTTTATTTTACACTCTCAAAATTACTCTTTATTCGAACGAAAGAACTTCAAAAGAAATGGTCCACTGGTTACATTCCAAACTGGTCTATGGTTATGAACCAGCTTCTTTTACATGATCAAATTAAAGATAGAGTTATTAAGTATCTTGAATAACTTACACACTTAATTTGACAAAGCCAAGCCTCTTGATAAATAGATGGGCTCTATGTTGCTTGTTTGACCACTCTTGCAATATTCGCCCTCTATATACTTCTTTCCAATATGATAAACGCTGGGACATTTCTCTTGTCCCAGCGTTTTCTATTTATATTCCATTCTGTTGTATGACTTGCTTATACCAATCAAATGACTTTTTCTTTCGACGTTCGAGTGTCCCACTTCCTGCATCGTCTTTATCCACATAAATCATTCCATATCGTTTACTCATTTCTCCTGTTGAAGCAGATACTAAATCGATAATACCCCAACTTATATACCCCAACAATGGAACGCCATCTTGAATACCATCGTACATAGCTTCTATATGCTGTTTCATATAATCAATTCTATAATCATCTTGAATTGTACCATCTGCTTCTATCTCATCTTTGGCACCTAATCCATTTTCAACAACAAATAGTGGCTTTTCAAATCTTTCATATATTTGATTCATCGTTATCCTTAAACCAAGCGGATCGATAACCCATCCCCAATCGCTCATTTTAAGATAAGGATTTTTGGCTGATACAATTACATTTCCTTCGTTTTTTTCAACTCTTGATATATCCGCAATAGATGTTCGAGACGCATAATAACTAAATGCTACAAAATCCACCGTCTCTTTCAGTATTTCTTTATCTGACTCATCTATTTCAATGTTAATCCCTTTAGCCTTAAAAAATGAATCCATATAGTATGGATATTTACCTTTCGCTTGTACATCTACAAAGAAAGTATTTGTTCTTTCATCATTCATAGACTGCCATACATCTTCTGGATTACAACTGTATGGATAGAAACTACCACCAGCAATCATACATCCAATTTTTGCGTGTGGCGTAATACGATGACAACTTCGAACAGCTTTCGCACTTGCTACTAACATATAATGTGCAGCTTGATATAATATTTCTTCTCTATTTTCACTATTATCAAAGTACAATCCGCCACCTGAAAATGGACTGTGTAACACTACATTAATTTCATTGAATGGAATCCAATAATTGACGTATTCTCCAAAATTATTAAAGCAAGTTTCTGCAAATTTAATATATAAATCGATCGTTTCTCTATTTTTCCACCCATTATATTTTTCAACTATCCCCATTGGAATATCAAAATGCGCAAGTGTAACGAGTAATTCCATACCATGTTGTTTACATGTCTTGAATAGACCTTTGTAATAATTTATACCTGCCTGATTCGGCATTTCTTCATCGCCATTTGGGAAAATCCTACTCCAAGAAATAGATGTTCTAAATACTTTCAACCCCATTTCAGCAAGTAACGCGATATCCTCTTTATAATGATGATAAAAATCTATACCAGTATGACTTGGATAATATTCATTCTGATCAAGTTCACTCTTTTTATAACCTAACTTTATATCTTGTCTCTTCGTACCATGAGGAATTAAATCAATATTACTGATTCCTCTACCATCTTTATCCCAAGCGCCTTCTGTTTGATTGGCTGCTATTGCGCCACCCCAAAGAAAATTTTCCGGGAAATATTTTATTGTCATGATTTAACCACTCCTAATATGGATGTTTGTGCTTTAACCTCTGCGTGATCAAAGGATGTTATTGATTCATATTCATCTGTATTTGTAACGACAATAATCGTTGTCGGATCATAACCTGATTCAATAATTTGTGTTACATCAAATGTACCAAGAATATCGCCAACAGTTACATGATCACCTTGTTCAATTGTTGATGTAAATGGTTCTCCATTTAATTTCACAGTATCAATACCTACATGTACTAATACTTCAACACCATTATCTCCTGTTATACCGATAGCATGTTTTGTTGGAAATACAGAAGTTACCGTACCTGTTACTGGAGCATAAATTTTATTACCTGTTGGTTCAATTGCCATGCTTTTCCCGATTACTTCTCTACTAAATACGTCATCTTCAACACTTTCAATTGGTTTTATATGTCCTTCAACAGGTGCTGCAACTGTTAGATGATCTTGAGAACCTAAATCTAATAATTCATCTTCAGATTCTGGAATATCTTCAAATCCAAGTACTAACGTTAAGATAAATGAAAGAACAACCGATAGAACCATTACTACAATAATCCACACTATACTCATTGGATTATCTTTTTCAATAAATTGTACACTCGTAAACAAACCTGGTGCTGCCATAGAATGACTTGCTAAACCTGCAAGCCCTGCTACAGCACCTGCAACAAATCCTGTAATTACAGATGCAATCATTGGGCGTTTTAATCGAATAGCAACCCCATATAATGCTGGTTCAGTTATACCTGCAATAATGGCTGATGATGCAGCTGCCAATGACGTTTGACGTAATTCTCTATTTTTCGTTTTAAATGCTACTGCTAATGAAACGCCCCCTAATGATAAGTTAGCGCCAATCTCTGATGGCATAACCATACCTTCTTTACCTGTTTCAGCAATTGTTTGAACAATCGTTGGTGTGAATACACGGTGCATACCTGTCATAACTAATAATGGCCATAAGGCACCTACGATAGCTACTGCTAAAAAGCCTAATTTATCATGTACAAAGAAGACAATTTGAGACAGACCTGTACCAATCAAAATACCTGCAGGACCTACGATAATAATCGCTATTGGTGCAGCAATTAATAAGATTAACATTGGCTTCAAGAAGTTCTTCATTACAATTGGTGTAATACGATCTGCAAAATCTTCAATATATTTCAGCAACCAAGTCATGACGATTGCTGGAATAATCGTATAAGTATATTTCACTGACATAACTGGAATAAATGCGAAAGTTGCTTCTTTACCTTCTGCTGCTTTTTCCATAATTTCCATAAACACTGGATGTACCATAACACCAGCAATTGCTAATGCTAAAAATACGTTACTGTTAAATTTCCTTGCTGCAGATACTGCCACAAGCATTGGTAAGAAGAAGAACGGTGCATCTCCTATAGTATTTAAAATATTATACGTTGAACTGCTTTCTGACAGTACACCCGTCATACTTAATAACATGGCCAATAATTTAATCATCGAACCACCAATAATAGCAGGAATTAATGGTGACATCGTTCCGATAATAGCATCAAGAATATTGATACCCACCTGTTTAAATGTTAACTTTTTCTTTTCAACTGGCTCATTACTTTTAGCGCCTCCACTGACGCCATTCTTCATCAATGCTGTATAAGTATGTGATACATTGTTCCCTACAATAACTTGATATTGTCCACCTTGCTTACGTAACCCCATAACACCATCAATATTTTTTATTGCATCATCATCAGCCTTACTGTCATCTTTCAACACAAATCTTAATCTTGTCATACAATGCGTTAAATTTTTAACATTATCACTACCGCCAATGTGTTTAAGTATTTCATCAGCCATCCTTTGTTCATTTGTCATCTTTATATCTCTCCCATCTTGTTTAGAACAATAAAAAAGAGACCCAAATCATAAATAGATAGACTTATCCCTAGATAAATTCACCTATTAATGATTTAGGTCTCGCCTGCCGAACAGTAACAATCCTAAACAATTAATTGTTTATTTTGTTTTCGTAACATCAATATATCACATAATTATTTATTGTCAACGCTTTCATTTCTGGAAATTAATCTCTGTATATGAATCGTTAAGTACAATGCTTCATCGTGGGTCATTTCATACTGGTACTTTTTCAATAAAAATACTTCAATTTTCTTTACACATTTAAATGCATTCTTATATTTCTCTTTTACTATCTCATAAAGTTCGATTTCATTCGTATCAAGTGGGTTACTTGAGAAAATACGTTGAGCAAGAAATTTTAAATGTGTCACGAATCTATAATAAGTTAAACTTTCTTCATCGAAATCTAATCTAAAATGGTATTTCACTAAACTTAAAATATTTTGCACCATTTCTGTTACTTGATTATAGTCTGTTAAGTTATTATGTTCTGCATTTAACAAATGAATTGCAATAAATCCCGCTTCATCTTCAGGTAAACGAACACCAACAATTTCAGCAATCCAATCTAATGCTTGCACACCAATTTCATACTCAGTCGGATAAAAACGTTTCGTTTCCCATAGCAATCCATTCTTAATAGCCATTCCCTCTTTTTGACGCTCAATAGCAAAGTTTATATGATCCGTCAGTGCAACATAAATAGTATCGCTGAGATCTTTTTGATATTTATCCTTCGATACTTCGATAATTTTCTCAACAGCTTGAACCACTTCAATCGGCACTTCGATTAATAACGTTTTAAAGCGATCAGAAATTTCCTGGCTACTTAAATCAAATATTTTTTCAATCTTTGATTCTTCCACAATGTCGCCTTCTTGCTTTTGAAAACCTATCCCTTTCCCCATCACAACACGTTCCTGGTTGTTGTGGGTGACACTAATCACATTATGATTGATGACTCTATTTATCTTCATATGACACCCCTTTAATTAATAAATACATTGTGCCACACCGTTATAATAATTATCAATCTATAAATAAAAGAGACCCAAGTTTTCAAACTTGAATCTCCTTTTACAACTTATTAATTTTCTCCCTACGACCAACCTATCAACTGTGCAAAGATTAATGAAATGATTGAAATGACACCCCATACGATAAAGAGTGGGAAGAAGAATCGGATCCATTTTGTATATGATACGCCTCCGATTGCTAATGCTGCCATAAAGTACCCGCTTGTCGGATAGAAGACATGTGTAAAGCCATCTCCTAATTGGAAAGCTAAGACTGCGGTCTGTCTAGTAAGTAATACCTAACATATCCGCTAATGGTGCCATAATCGGCATTGTCACTAAGGCTTGTCCGCTTCCTGAAGAAATAATAAAATTAATCAGCACTTGCACGATATACATACCGACTACTGCTACTGTTGGTGTTGCTCCATCGATAACAGAACCTAATCCATGAACGATACTGTCCATAATTTTACCGTCTTCAAGTACAACAGCGATTGAACGTGCGAGTCCTACAATAATGGCACCCATAAATACATCTTTGAAACCATCATTAAAAGACTCACAAATTTCACGCGTATTCAAACCAGTTACGAGTCCTACTACAATACCCATAACTATGAAAAGACCTGACATTTCTACCATAAACCATCCTTGTGTAATAACCCCATATACAAGAATGATAAAGAATAAGAGCACGACACCAATACCAATTTTTTGTCTTTTAGTCGCAACGAGTGGTTCTTGATTCGTAATATCTTTGTACATATGTCGCTTCTCAGTATCATCATGATAAACCAAACTAATTGAAGGATCTTTTTAACTTTTTTAGCGTATTTCATAATAAATAAAATCGTTACAAATAGTACAATCACAAAAAGAACTAAACGTAGTCCAAGTCCTGAAAATGTTGGAATACCGGATAACTTTTGTGCTAAGCCGGTATTAATCGGGTTCAACACACCGACCGTGAAGCCGACTACAGTACCACACAATGCAATAGATGTAGCGGTTATAGAGTCATAACCTAACGCAATAATGAGTGGAATAATAACCGGAATATAAACGAGTGACAACTCTGCTGTACCGATTAATGTTGCGATAATCGCAAATACTGTTGTTAATACTGGAATGATCAAAATACTTTTATTTATAAACTGACGCGCAAGTTTATCCACGCCAATTTCAATAATACCTGTACGTCTTAACACCATAAACATCCCACCGATGATAAGTGTAAAGAAGACAATTTCTCCTGCTTCAATTAAACCTCGTGGTATAATCGATATAAAATCAACCAAACCAACTGGTGCTGAATCTATGTAATGGAATGAATCTGCATCTACCATTTCTCTACCCTCAGGCCCTTTAACCCTATCAAACTCGCCTGATAGAATTAAATATGTAAAAATAGTTGCAATCACACCGAAAACAAATAAAATCATATATATATGGCATACTAAACTTTTTGTTCGACCTATCTTCGTTCTTTGCCTTACCATTTTCCTTTACCAATGTGCACGACCCCTTTGCTTATTTTGATAAACAATTTTATGCTATCACGTTTAGGAAAATTTATAATTATACAAATCAGAAAATTTAAAAAATATTTTTGTCAGTTATTACAAAAAATCATATGCACAAATTATTTTTCACGTTATTATATAGGGAATTCCCTATTTTTCTTCTTTTTGAGAAAAAATTCACAAACTTTCGTTATATTGTTTTAGAATAAAGATGTAGGAGGGATTGTCATGCGAAAGACGATTTTAGTTGTTCATGGTATGAGAAAGGGAAAGTTAAATGAAACGTTATTAAATTTTATTCATCAAACTTTTAATAGTGATGAGATTGATTATGAGGTGGCCTTTTTAGAAAGTGAAGAGATCTTATTAGATGAAGTGATTCAACAAACGGTTGATGCTGGATATTCACGTATTCATCTTGTGCCGTTATTATTGTTTACCGCTTCTCATTATTACGAAGATATCGAAGCTTTATATGAAACATTTCAAGAAAATAATCCGAACGTGCAGTTTATATTAAGTAAACCTTTAGGCACACACCCGATTATGACAAACTGGGTTGCTTCTCAACTTGAAGCTTACAAAGACGACATTGATGATGAAACTGGCATTGTCGTACTTGCTCACGGTAATGCACGCTTTGATGAACCGGATGTTGCACTTAGACGAATTTGTCGCGAACTATCAACAGATCAAAACCCATGTTATCCAAGTATGGTCTATGGTGAACTTCGCTTTAAAGAAACATTACCGAAAATCGCTAAGAAGCATCGTAAATTATTAATTATTCCATTTTTCTTCTATGATGGTTTCCTTGTAAACAAGTCGAAACGTCAAATAGAATCACTCGGTTTACCGAACCCTATCACATATACGACTGCCATTAATTTTCATCCGTTATTAAAAGACATTGTACATTTTAGAATTGCTGAGTGTGAGGCGATACCGGATGTATCCAATTCAACTGAACCTTAAAGGTAAACATGTCGTCATTATTGCTGGCGGCAAAATTGCATGGAGAAAGTTCTCTAAATTGAAATCAGAGCCTTGCTCAATTGATGTTATCGCACGTGAATTTCATGAGCACTTTGATACGATTCAACTAACGAAACATATTTGCCTTATACAAGTGGACTATCAACGAGAACATATTGCCCATGCAGACTTAATTATTATCGCAACGAACCAGCCCGAAAAGTGAATACATCGTCAAAAAAGACATGAAAGGCAATATTATTGAGAAGAAGCATATAGAGAATAGATATCAATAGACGGTAGAAATTTTTAAAACAACAGGTATAAGTAAAAATAAGGAGGAACGATTATGAAAAAAAGAACAGTTCAAATAATGATTTTACTATGGCAACGGTTTTAAATGTTATTCTTCTATTCGCTATAATTTTTACAATGCCAATAGAGAGTTTAACTTTGTCTATCGTATTCGCTATATTAGCAGGAGTGAATGCGGTATATTTAATGATATTTAACCCTTTACTATCTTGATAATTATCAACTTTAAATCCTATTCCATCATCAACAAAAGACACTTGATTTTGGTTTATCGTAACTTTAATATTTTTGGCATTGGAATGTTCATATATATTAGAAATAATATTCTCAAATAATCTCTCAAACCACAATTCTTCTCCTGACCAAATTAATTGGTTCTGAACACCTTCTAATTTTATGTTCATATTTTGCCTCTGGATAAGGTATTGCCATTTATCTATTATTTTCTTACAAATGCTTACAACATCTACTTCACGATTAAATGTATAAAAATATTGAATATTCTCTTTCTGATCTATTGAAATATTTTTAATCAGTTTTGAAATATAGTCTATTCTTTCATAAGACACTTCAATATTTTCATCCTCTATTCCATATTGCTGAGAAAGATGGAATAGTTCTAACCTTAATGCAGTTAATGGTGTGTTGATATCATGAGATATTTGATCTATATGATTTTGCTCTACCTTAGTTCTTTCCAATAATTCTATTTCTTTATAACTGAGTCTATCTATTAGCAAATTAATAGATAGACCTAATTCATCAATCTCATCTCTACTTCTTTACGTTTCAACTCAATTTTAAGTGTTTCAACAGTACTTAACTCTTCGATACCTTTTCCGTAGGAATATTGTTTTCCTACTTGTTGATTGAATCTATGTGTTTCACCATTTCTATAAGATCTTTCTTTTTGAATCACTTTACCTTCATCATCTTTTTCTTCATTACCTGATTATTTTCTCCGAAAATTATTAACTTACCATTTTCATATGAAATATCTATTGGTCTTTTGAAAAGCCTAGAGCTCTGCTTTTAATTCATATCTATCATCTTTTTCACTAATATCAGTTTTTATACCTTGTTCATCAAGAAAATTACTAAAAAATTGTCTTCTAAACGGTTTTAAATCATAAGCCATAACAATCACTCCTTATAATATTTAACCTAATTTTTCATTAATACTTTTGACATACTACAAATAATTTAAATATTCTTCCCAATTACTGTTAAATTTGAATTCAACAAAAGGGTTAAATTCAAATACACCATCAAATTTAAACCAAAGAGTATTGAACCCAAAAAGGTCCAATACTCTTTATAATTATTTATTACCAAAAACAAGCGTTTTTCTAAAAAATCCAAAAATAACAACACAAACTTATGAACCTTTTTAGGTTCAATCATCCAAAATATTTTTAAAAAATTATCAAAAAGATGTATTTCCTTTTTAAAACTTATAAATATTTTTAAAAAATTATCAAAAAGATGTATTTCCTTTTTAAAACTTATAAATATCTTTAAAAAATTATCAAAAAGTTGTATTTCCTTTTTAAAACTTATAAATATCTTTAAAAAATTATCAAAAAGATGTATTTCCTTTTTAAGGGAGTATTTTGAACAAACTCTAATTTTATATACTTTTCTAAATGTATAATCACGTTTATTTCTTAAAACGCAAATACACTCCAAGTAAAAGTAAGTTATAACTATACATATTTGTTACCAAAAAATATACACCTTAACTACATTTAAACCATAAATTACTTGCAACCTTTGTTCTTCTATAAGAAGGTGTTTGGTTATGTGATAACCACATCATTATTCGATAAATACGCGACAAGTGAAACAAGACAATTCAAAAGCTTACGTAGATTCTTCAAAATTTACGTCCGCAGCATGAGAGGCGCTAGCGAATTAAGACATCAATTAATGAGTACAGAAACAACAGATGAAGTACGCGCATTACTAGATGAATTCGAAGCCCAAATGGAAGAAGTCGTTGAATCTTAAAGTAAATCAATAAATCATCCCCTGTTAACGTTATCGTTAGCAGGGAATTTTTTGTTGGGTGAATCAAAAAAGTGCCTATCATATGGACAGTTTTATACGTTATTACATTGTACTTGTATCTATGACAAAACGATATTTAATGTTTGATGATAAGACTCTTTCATATGCTTCGTCTATTTGATCTGCTGAAATCAGTTCGATTTGTGGTCTAATGTTATGTTCTGAACAGAAGTCTAACATTTCTTGTGTTTCTCTTATACCACCAATTGCCGAACCTGCAAATGATCTACGATGACCGATTAAGTTTGCTACGCGTAATGATACGGGTTCTGCTGGTGCTCCTACGTTTACAAGTGTACCGTCTAATCTTAATAATTGAAGATAATCATCTATTGGTAACTTAACACTTACGGTATTAATGATTAAATCAAATGAGTTAGCAAGTTCTTCAAATGTTGAATCATCACTTGTTGCATAATAATGAGAAGCACCTAATTTCTGCACTAACCCCAGGATGTGGGAGTAAAATAAAAACACTTTCGTTGAATTCATATTAAAATGAATTTATACGGATGTGTTTTTTCTATGAAAAGAGTGGCATATTCAGTTGAAACAAAATATAAAGTAGTAGAAATGAAACTTAAAGGATATAGTACAAGAGAAAT
>NZ_JAJNIU010000036.1:0-15405 GCF_022386355.1 Mammaliicoccus sp. L-M44
ATAATCATTCAGCATATGCGTTTATCAAACGTCTCATTAAACAATTTGGTAAACCTCAAAAGGTAATTACAGATCAGGCACCTTCAACGAAGGTAGCAATGACTAAAGTAATTAAAGCTTTTAAACTTAAACCTGACTGTCATTGTACATCGAAATATCTAAATAACCTCATTGAGCAAGATCACCGTCATATTAAAGTAAGAAAGACAAGGTATCAAAGTACCAATACAGCAAAGAATACTTTAAAAGGTATTGAATGTATTTACGCTCTATATAAAAAGAACCGCAGGTCTCTTCAGATCTACGGATTTTCGCCATGCCATGAAATTAGCATCATGCTAGCAAGTTAAGCGAACACTGACATGATAAATTAGTGGTTAGCTATATTTTTTTACTTTGCAACAGAACCAGAATTTGAAACGTTTGTCTGATTTGGAGGAAGGTTTACACCGTAAAAGGTTAATCTCCTATGGTGGTTTGTTAAAAGAAATACATAAAAAATTAAACCTTGATGACACAGAAGAAGGCGATTTGATTCATACAGATGATGACGAAAAAGCCGATGAAGATGGATTTTCTATTATTGCAATGTGGAATTGGGAACGGAAAAATTATTTTATTAAAGAGTAGTTCAACAAACGGGCCATATTGTTGTATAAGTGATGAAATACTGAATTTAAAACTTAGTTTATATGTGGTAAAATGTTTTAATCAAGTTTAGGAGGAATTAATTATGAAGTGTAATGAATGTAACAGGGTTCAATTAAAAGAGGGAAGCGTATCATTAACCCTATAAACTACGTCTGCCCTCATTATTGGAGGGTGAAATGTGAATACATCCTATTCACAATCGAATTTACGACACAACCAAATTTTAATTTGGCTTTGCATTTTATCTTTTTTTAGCGTATTAAATGAAATGGTTTTGAACGTCTCATTACCTGATATTGCAAATGATTTTAATAAACCACCTGCGAGTACAAACTGGGTGAACACAGCCTTTATGTTAACCTTTTCCATTGGAACAGCTGTATATGGAAAGCTATCTGATCAATTAGGCATCAAAAGGTTACTCCTATTTGGAATTATAATAAATTGTTTCGGGTCGGTAATTGGGTTTGTTGGCCATTCTTTCTTTTCCTTACTTATTATGGCTCGTTTTATTCAAGGGGCTGGTGCAGCTGCATTTCCAGCACTCGTAATGGTTGTAGTTGCGCGCTATATTCCAAAGGAAAATAGGGGTAAAGCATTTGGTCTTATTGGATCGATAGTAGCCATGGGAGAAGGAGTCGGTCCAGCGATTGGTGGAATGATAGCCCATTATATTCATTGGTCCTATCTTCTACTCATTCCTATGATAACAATTATCACTGTTCCGTTTCTTATGAAATTATTAAAGAAAGAAGTAAGGATAAAAGGTCATTTTGATATCAAAGGAATTATACTAATGTCTGTAGGCATTGTATTTTTTATGTTGTTTACAACATCATATAGCATTTCTTTTCTTATCGTTAGCGTGCTGTCATTCCTGATATTTGTAAAACATATCAGGAAAGTAACAGATCCTTTTGTTGATCCCGGATTAGGGAAAAATATACCTTTTATGATTGGAGTTCTTTGTGGGGGAATTATATTTGGAACAGTAGCAGGGTTTGTCTCTATGGTTCCTTATATGATGAAAGATGTTCACCAGCTAAGTACTGCCGAAATCGGAAGTGTAATTATTTTCCCTGGAACAATGAGTGTCATTATTTTCGGCTACATTGGTGGGATACTTGTTGATAGAAGAGGTCCTTTATACGTGTTAAACATCGGAGTTACATTTCTTTCTGTTAGCTTTTTAACTGCTTCCTTTCTTTTAGAAACAACATCATGGTTCATGACAATTATAATCGTATTTGTTTTAGGTGGGCTTTCGTTCACCAAAACAGTTATATCAACAATTGTTTCAAGTAGCTTGAAACAGCAGGAAGCTGGTGCTGGAATGAGTTTGCTTAACTTTACCAGCTTTTTATCAGAGGGAACAGGTATTGCAATTGTAGGTGGTTTATTATCCATACCCTTACTTGATCAAAGGTTGTTACCTATGGAAGTTGATCAGTCAACTTATCTGTATAGTAATTTGTTATTACTTTTTTCAGGAATCATTGTCATTAGTTGGCTGGTTACCTTGAATGTATATAAACATTCTCAAAGGGATTTCTAAATCGTTAAGGGATCAACTTTGGGAGAGAGTTCAAAATTGATCGTTTTTGAGACAAAACCTCCTACTACAGAATTAGGAGGTTTTTCTTACATACTTCAGTTTCTAAACTTGTGTTATAATCAATGTGTCATAAATGTCAAAAAACACGAGTTTTTAGACGATGGGAGTAGTGTTTATTTGCATCGAGAACGAGATTTCATTAGTAAGTACCTATAAAACGATTAAAAGAGGTGGTATTCAAATGGCTAAAATTGGTTATGCACGTGTATCAACACAAGATCAAAGTTTAGACGGACAAATAGATACACTTGAAGAATATGGTTGTGAACGTATCTTTAGTGAGAAAGCTAGTGGACGTAAAACAAAAAGAACGGAACTTGATAAATGTTTAGATTATTTACGTGAAGGCGATGTGTTGGTTATTTACAAACTCGATCGTCTTGGTCGTACAACGAAACAACTCATCGAACTTTCTCAATGGTTGGACGAAAATAACATCGATTTACATATTATTGATATGAACGTATCGACCAAAGATGCGATGGGAAAAATGTTCTTTACCATGATGAGTGCATTTGCGGAACTTGAAGCTAACTTATTAAGTGAACGTACAAAAAAAGGACTAGCAGCTGCAAGAGCAAGAGGACGCAAAGGTGGTCGGCCTTCATTACCTGACCACAAGAAAAGAGAAATAAAGTTCTTATATGATGAACAAAAATGGACTGGTGAAGATATCGCAAAGAAGACAGGTGTAAGTCGTTCTACTGTTTATAGAGTAATTAAAGAATCTTAGTTAACTATATGGTTCTGTTAATTTGGTTATCATGGAGGTTTTATAAATACTCTAAGTTTATTAAAATGATGAATAACTTAAATAAATTTGGAATAGAAAAACCACCGTTAATTTTCAAACTATATAACTTTATATTTTTTAATTAATAATAAATACTCTTTTGCATTCCTACCCTATATGATGTTATACTGTATTTAACAAAGAGAGTTCCATAGGTACACCAATCCCCTCACTATTTCCGGTAGTGAGGGGATTTTTTGGTGCAGCTATGTCGCCTTATTACTTGTTACGATTGTTTAGCCAAAACGTGAAAATCGCAACAATGCATCCTGAAATCACAGGTGCAATTATACTAACAAAGAGAATTGCCATAGGTCTCACCTCCTTCCATAGTAATTTCGCCTATGGAAGTTAAGGCGACTCCATTATTATATCATCTGTGTCTTTTAAAGCATATGCACTTCCGATAAGTTGAATTATGTTATTTTCTATACGGTATTTTCCTTCTACCAAACCATAATGAATATAATTTATAACCACCTACTATAATGTATGTAGTGAATAATATAGAAGGACATGTCATTAATAATTTAAATTTTATTAATGATATCTCTAAATTGGTAGACCAAAGTGTAAATATTGAAGCTATAGATAACCATAAAATATAGATAGCTAATAAAAATAATACACTATAAATTACTCTTCTCCAGATTAAAGGAAGTATTTCGAATTCTTTAAAATTATTTGTGCTGATATCAAAAACCCATTTGTATTTTGGTATAAATACCAACCTACCTTCCCTACTTTTTATATCTTCTACTGTTTCCTCGTATATTTTTCCATCTTCATCTTCATAAATTAAATTATCAATTCCGTTATAATTCAATCGCTTTGAAAGTTTAAAATACTTTTTTTCTCCATCTTTATTAATTAACTCTAAAAGAAAAAATTTCATTTTCTTAATCCAAATGGGTGAAAGTAACAGTGCGAAATACATAGAATACATAAATAAAAATATTAAGTATCCATAAAAAGTTTGCTGATGTTCTTTCATTTCTTTTATACTAATTTGAGTAATTACTTCAGATAATGTTAAAAGAATTAACATGCAAATCATGATTGAAACCATTATAAATATAAAAAAATTTGAAAGAATTGATAAAGCTTTAGTACTTTTTTGATTCATTTCAACATGGTGTAACTTTGGAAATGAGATTTTTTTATTACTATCGATCCAAACACAACGATTAAAATTTGCCAAAATAATAAATCCCGAGTAAATAACTCTAAAAACTCCATGATAATTCCTCCAATAAAAAAATTAATACATAACTATTATATTTCACTATATATATGTATAATTTTCGATAATAAACGGACTAATTGCAACATTAAAAGCAGAAACACATGATGGTGAATTATTAAGAAGAATATTCAATAATTAGTATCAAAATAAAACACTGATCTATTATGATTGGTGGTTTATTTTTTGTTTAATCAACGCAAAAAAAAGAATTTATAAGGCTTTTTTTAGAATTTAAAAGAATTTATAAACGTATAAACGTTGATTTAATAGGCTTGTAAAGAATTTAGATACAAGTTCACTCAATGCCGCTGCACAAAAAATGTAAAAATGCACATTTGTTTTTTGTTAAATTTTGTAATCTCGTAAACCATTGATATAATAGGCTTTATAAGACATTTACTTTTGAGCATAAGACCGTTTGTAACGGGCTAGATACCTCAGCTATGCTGAGTGACACGCTAGTGGCATTGTATCCCCTTATGCTCTTAGGTTAGAATCTCAAAAGAAGTTATAAGAGAAGATAACCTAATATAATTAGAATGAATCAGTATAAAAATTAATTTGATTCGTCTCATTTAAACCATATATTAAAGTGATTAATTTTTAATATTTTAAAATTATTCCACGGCGTTTAAGAATCTATTAATAAAGTAATCCTTCAATAACTCTAAAGAAAATATTGCACAACGAGTAACTTTAGCTATAATTTTTTCTAATAATAATTCCCCATTTCATTTTTTGTTTTATGATTTATTGGATCAATTTAATTTAAAAATAATCATTAATAATTTGAAAGCACAAATTAATTATCCCTCATTCACAAATTGAATCTTTAAAATACAAAGTCTATATCCATGATTTTTCAAAATCATTTGTATATCTTTTATCAGAAATTCAAGTTTAAAATTTACTCTTCCCCAATTCATTTCCTGTTCAATTTGTAATATATAAAAATGTTAATCAGGTTTTTTACACAGATATTATTTCACCATTAAAAACAAATAATGACTTTTTATCCTAAAAATTTTAATATTCTTGTCATAATTAAATTGCTATTAATATCCAAGCAATGAAAATCATTTAAAAAAATAAAGTTATACTGCATCTTCTAAAGCTCGAACTAATTCATACGATTCAAATTCATGTTTTTAAAATTCTAATAAAGCTGTCTTACCTAACATAGTTCTACCAGTCCAATCATAAATCACATATATCTTATCTTTGTTTAAATTAGATAAATGATCTTTTAAATCTTTAGCAGGTATTTTAACAGAATTCTTGTTCCTATCTTTTTTAACACTTTTAGGTGCATTTCTAACTTCGATAAATACATACTTACTTGTTCCATTTTCTATATCTTTAAGAACTTCATGATGATTAATATAAAGACTTAAAAATGTTTCTAAAAATTCTACTTTATTTAAAATAGATCATCCTTTCTAAATTATTTTTAAGTTTATTTGCTAATATATAAAGTTCTTGTTTTGCTTCTTCATTAAAAACTTTTGAAACAATTTGATAGTTATAAGGTAAAAATTCTTTTAATTTCATTAAACCAAGATCAGTTAATTGAACATAAATTTTTCTCTTATCATTAGATAAAGCTACTCTTTTAACTAACCCATTTTTTCTAAACCTTTAAAACTCTCGTAATAGTAGATTTCCTACTACCTATTTTCTCAGACAATTTTGAAGGAGGTATCATCATATTATTTCATAAGACAATAACATCATAAATAATAATCACAAATCACATGTAACTTGTGATTTGTGATTATTTGATTTAGCATAAATGTATTAATTTTATAATTGGAGTTTTTAATCTTGAGAGATGAGAAGATATTAAAAGAAGAAATTCAAGATCTTTATTTAAATGATGAATCATATGACGAAGTTGAAATTGATTTTGGGGGAAGCCCAAGTGAAGAAGAAAATTAAGACAAAGACATCAAAGCTTTCACGTTCACAAATCACATGTAACATGTGATTTGTGAACGTGAAAAATTATATACTAGCTAAAATAAAGCCCAAGCTAAATCTTTTGGTAAATCTCAAATACTTATGCGTGATTATAAAATGCATGAATTAAAGACTGTTTTAATAGAGCAGGTAGAAGAAGTTTACTATCGAGTTAGAAATCATTCTTTATATCCGACAAGAATAAGTATTAATGTTGGTTATGCAGACAGTGGTGGCGTAAGAAAACAATTTACTAACAAAGCAGGCTATCAAAACACGTATGAAATTATTAATGTGCTTTGGGGCTATTTATCAAACCGATTAGAGAGTGAGGAATTATACCGAACAATTGGTATATCATTCGGCAAATTCATTCCTAATCAGATTAAACAACTGTCATTATTCGATGATCCTTTAAAAATCAAAACAGAAATCATAGAAAATCAATTAGATGTAATCAGGTATAAATACGGTAAAAACATTGTCATGAGAGGATCTAGTCTAACTGAAGAAGGAACGGTCATATCAAGAAAAAATTTAATCAGTGGTCACAAAGCATAGTAGATTAATCTAGAACATAAATATATTTCAATCATTCAATTAGATGTTATAATATTTTTGTATTTTTCTTATCAAGATGATCTATATATCCCCCTGTTAAACCTGTCAATAGAATAAACGGTAAAACAATCATTGGATTATTATACATATCCGTTAAAGCAAATATAGTGCAGGCAAATATGGATATAATGACAAAATGTATGATTCTTATGACTACATTTCGTTTAAATATATGTTGATTAATGGCTTTATATTTATTTTCAAGTATTGTTAAAAAAACTTGAAAACTACCAAATATAAAAATAAAAGCTATGAAAGAAAGCATAAAATAGTCAGTAACAGGTATCAGCATACCTACTATCACAAAAGGTATAAATGACAGGATTCTTATAAGCATGATATGTTTTATAATAAATTTCATGTATATACTCTGACTTCCGTTAATCCTATATCTTCAATATCCTTGCATCCTAAACCTATTAATCGATTGATTTCAACTTCTTTATTTTTAAGATATACCATATCATTATCTTTTTCAGAATCGTTTTTAATATCAATATCACTTAATCTATTATTCTCTAGCATAGTATCCAACCTCCTTAGTTCGTTTTCATTTATTATACCAAGCGTTTATTTACGACATTTCAACACATCGCATACAAACATACAGTATATAGTATGTTTGTATGCAACATATTTTTTATTATCCTTACGATCATATAGCACTATAAATACTGGTATAACAAATCAAGATAAGAAAAAACACAGAACAAACGCATTTAAAAACTTATTATTTGTTGCCAATAAAAAAATAAACCAATAACAATCCCTAAAAAAATACCAACAATAACTATTTTTTTAAAAGATACACGTTTATCTACAGGATTTATCAAATTATTAAAAAACACTCCTATACCTATAGATAACAAAATTATGATTAAAATAATAAATAAGGCTTCCATTTATTTTCTCCTTAATATATTAGATTTATTCCAATTTTCTTTTTCAAAAAGTTTTCTCGGCATAAATGCGTGGTCTATTTTTTCTTTTTCAAATCATATTTCTTTGACTCTTCTTTAGTTTCATCACTTATATTAAAAAATAAAAAATAAACTATGATTCCAATTGGAATACCGAATAAAGGCGTAGTAAATATACTTGCTATAACAATCATAAAAATTAAGTAAATCAAATCTTCCCACCCCCATTTTTTATTCAATGATTAGCACATCACATAAGCATAGAAGGGCATAGAATGTTCTTTTTATTAGCCTTTGATGTTAAACATCCTAATTTAGAAAGAAACGTTAAATGGCCTTTAAAAGACCATTTACGCCACTAAGTGAATTTATGTTTAATTCAAATCATTAGTTTTTTCTTTCAAAAGTCATTTCACCGTTTAATTCAGTTGTGATAGAAGCTTTATCCCCATCCATTTTTAATACACCTTCTGCTGATCCTTCTATATGTTTAATACTTTTTTGTATCAAACTTACCAATATATTTAAGAAGTATAACTAAACGATCTTTATATAATCGTTTAGTTATCTAGAAATGGATTTTCTTTATTTTGTAGTGTTTTTCTTGCTTGCTCTGTAAAATGAAATTCTTCTAAACCATTCACTAATGAATTATAGTAATAGCCTAACAGTGCTTGAACTGATTCGCGTTTCTTCTTCATTTCTCGATTGACAGTTATTAAGATATCAATGATTTTTTCCGATAAGAAGGGGTTTTCTTCGAACATAAAGAATAAACGATCACCTCGTCTATTAGCTGCTTCGCTTTTAGCTTGCATAATTTTATTTATAATACTTATGCTATCAGCTAATATATATCTACTTTTAATGAATTCTTGTAGATCTTTAGGTAAGGGTTTTAATAAATGAGATTGTTCATCAATTAAATGATTATCATTTTCATGGTTTGAATGGAGTGAATGGTCATTCATTTCAGACATACTATCTATATTATTACCACTCATTCCATTCAGACCATTATTATTACTATTAGTATTGTTATTATTAGTATTATTGCTATTAGTATTATTAATGTCCTGACTTTCTGTATACGCACTTTCCGTATTCGGATTAGCCGTATACGGATTTTCAGGAAACGGCTTTTCTACATCACTTTGCTCTTTATTTTCCAGAGAACTTTCTAGCTTTTGACAGTCTATATTTTTATAAGTTAATATAATTGATTGGTCATTTTCTATTGCGAAAATTTGTGCCTCTTTTATACCTTCATCAATGTCTTCTTTGTTGTCACTAAAAATATATTCAAGCTTTAAGAATTGATTATTAGAATTTTGTTTAAATTCTAATCTAGCAATGTAACCAGCTTTAATTAATTTTTTTAGTGCAGAATAATGAGCATCACGACCGTTCTTAGATCGTTTAATAATTTCAGACATATGAAGGTCCCAATCATCTGAATTAGATAAGAAAATAGATAATAATGCTTTTGATTCTAATGTAAGTTGTTCATCATTTAATAAATCATTTGATATTTGTGTAAATTTTGATTTTCGAACGTTTCTATAAGATGTTGTTGTTTTTGACATAGTAAAAAACCTCTTTCCTTTTTAGTTTGGTTAGAGGTAATAAAACGTTTACAATAAAATTATTAAATATGTGTAGTTGCGACATATATTGTTTACGGTTATAATAATATTATTATATGTATATTAAAACGTTTAGTTGCGTTTTATTACCTTTGAAAACATTCAGTTGCTACCAACAACTGAATGTTTTTTGTATATTTATAAGAATAACAAACTAAAAGAGTATAAACAATAAATAATGTAACAAAAAAATAAAAACAAATCACATGTTACATGTAACATGTGATTTGTTTTTATGAGAAACTTAAAATAATTTATAAAATTGATTTTAAAAAGATGAATAATTACGAATAATATCATTTTAATTCGTGAAATTATAACAGTAACTTGTGACATGTCACAAGTTACTGTTATAATGAGTATATTATAATACTAAGGAGTGTAATGTATGTCAGTTATAACTATTGGTAATTTCAAAGGGGGAGTAGGTAAAACTACTGTATCAACTTTATTATCATATATTGCTTCTGAGAGATATGACAAAAAGGTTTTACTAGTCGATTTTGATCCCCAAGGCAATGCTACTCAAATTATGAAAAGAACATATTCAGAAGCTATAGATGAGAAACAATCATTTATAGATGCCCTTAAAACTGGAGAGCTAGAAGATAGTATTATAAACTTATCAACTAAATTATCATTAATACCTGCAGATTCTTCACTAGCTAATTTGTCAGATATTATTGCAAAAACAGATATTGTTAAAAAAAGATATATTCTTAAATCAGTTATTGATCAAATTAAAAAAGATTATAGTTTTGACTACATCTTTATAGATGTACCACCAACAATAAATTCTGATTTCACAAATAATGCTGTGTATGCAAGTGACTATATTGCTATGGTATTCCAGACGCAACAATCAGCGTATGAGAGTAGTTTATCGTTTGTTAACTTTTTACGAGATAGAAAAAAGGAATCAAATTTGCCATTTGAATTAATAGGTGCAATTCCAGTATTAATTAAGAAGAACGGTAATATTGATGAACAGATATTAGAAATATCTAAAAAAACTTTTTCAAACGCTTTATTTAAAAATCAAATATTTCAAAGAGAACGAATTAAGAAGTTTGGTGCAGAAGGTATTAGGGATAAAGATACGCACGATAAAAGAGTATTGCATATGTTAGAAGCGATATATAAAGAATTAGTAGAAAGAATAGAAGTAATAGAAGGATAGGTGATCATAATGTCAGGATTTTTAGATGATATAAAATTTGAAGAACAAAAGAAAAAGGGTTTTTTGGATGATATAGACACTTCAGCAGTTAAGTATACAGAAAATTATAAACCGGTTGCTAAAAGTTCAACTATGAGAGTTGATACGATAATCAAAAAAAGGTTGAGTCAGATGGCATTAGATAAAGATACTTCTATAAAATCAATATCAGATAAAGTTTTAAATGAGTTTTTAGAGAAAAATAATTATTAGTAGAGATGATAGATTACTTAATAATTAATTAAAAAAATAAAAGGAGTATCATAAGAACAGGCTTTGTCAAACTAAGTGTGTAAGTTATTCAAGATACTTAATAACTCTATCCTTAATTTGATCATGTAAAAGAAGCTGGTTCATAACCATAGACCAGTTTGGAATGTAACCAGTGGACCATTTCTTTTGAAGTTCTTTCGTTCGAATAAAGAGTAATTTTAAGAGTGCATTCTCATTTGGGAATGCACCTTTTTTTGTAACCTTTCGGTAACTAGAATGAATACTTTCTACCGCGTTAGTTGTATACATGATTTTACGAATATTACTACCATAATCAAACAGCTGTTCAACGTGATTGAAGTTGCGTTTCCAAACATCAACCGCACCAGGATATTGAGACCATTGTTGTTTAAATGCTTCAAAAGCAGTATGACAAGCTTTAAGTGATGTTGCCCTATAAACCTTTCTTAATGAAGAAGTAAAAGATTTATAGTCTTTACTTGGTACGTACTTAATAGAATTTCTAACTAAATGTACAATACATCTTTGAACAATTGTTTTAGGAAAAGTAGCCTTAACTCCGGATTCTAAGCCAGAAACACCATCCATAGTAAGCGATAGCGCGCTAGATTATATAAAAAATAAACTGTGAAGTAGAGTCGTACGTTCTCTACTTACACAGTTTATTTTACACTCCCTCTCAACATGTTCAGGATTTGGGGGGCGCATTATTTTTAGCCTAAGAGTCTAATTCACTGAAATCTAAATCCACTATTAATTTCTCCAAGTTTAATTTATTTTGTTCATACATTACTTTTAACTCATGAAGAAGATCCCCATTTAAAACTATATAGTTCCCTTTTTCATAATCTTCAGTTTCTACATATAATAAATTTGTATCTCTTAAAATTTTAATTTTGTCATGCAATATATCTTTAGAGTTATAATCATCCTCTAATTTTCTGATAGTTATTTCTCTGTTTTCATCAGATTTTTTGATTAAATTTACGTACAGTTTTCTAGTTTCTTTTGTTAAGTCTTCTAACTCATGAGAAAATTGATCTATATCTTTTTTAATATCTTCTATAATATAATCTTCGTGCCTAAATGTGTCCTTAAATTTGTTAAGATTAGTATATTGCTCTATAGATTGTGATTCTGTTCTATCAATTAAAGTCTCTTTTAGTGATAAATTTTCTATAGATTTTAAATACTGTTTTTGATTTCCATTCTTCCAATTTTTTATTTTTTCTACTGTATAATTCTCGACATCTTTATCTATTTCAGTATGATGATTAGGGCATAAAAGTATTAAATTATCTATTGAATTTATTTGTTCATTACTTAAACTTTCGTTAAATCTCGGACCTCTAGATCCTTCAATATGACATATTTCTCCTTTAACAATTCCTTTTTTATCTACGATGGGCTCATTGCACTCTGGAAACTCACAACAATTCATTGATTGTGCAAACAACGCCTTTTTTACTTTATCACTTATATAATTACTCACAATTTCCCTCCTAATAATTTTGTCCTTTTCACATTTTTGATACCTTTAAATCAAATCATAATTCTTACTTACAAACTGTTATAACTATGTATTATTACCTAACATTGTTATTATATATCTAAACTATACTTTATTCTTAAGAAAAGGTGGTAGCTATGACTAAAATAAAATATTTAAACATTTTTGATCCTTTTAAAGTGACTGGATTTATTCAATATGACGAAACAGACTATCAATGTGTTTTCGAAAGTGATGGAGAAAATTTTAAACTACTTATTACTGTTTTAGATTATGGGAAACTCGACACCTTTGAAGATTCTATAGACTCACTTTTATTTAAGACAGAAGAAGGGGAAACTTTAATATTAAAGAAAGGCGTTGTTTCAAACTGGAAACAACATACCTCTGGCTTTTCCCAAAAAGAATATGTTTTTCTTGAGTTTTATTGTTCAACAAATCACAAAGAATTACCAGATACATTTACTGGTTTTACTCTAAATTTTAGTAATTTAAAACATTTGATAAATGATTCTCCATTTACTTACAAAACAAAACATGAACCAGATAGAAGTTTTTATGATGTAGTTGTTGATAAAACATCTAATAAAGAGTTATTAAAATTAGATGATTTAGAATTATCTTATAACACATTCCTATGGCAGACAGAAATTTCTAGTTACAGAGAAATAAATTTTAAATATTATAATAATCTCGAAATATCCTATTTTAATAAGACTACTTTAAAAGAAATTATGAGCGAAGTAACTAAGTTACCATATATATTTAGCTTTATAACTAATGAAAAACACAAAATTTATAAAATAAATTTAATGAATGGTGACGATCATTATATTTGTTTTATTTCATTACCTTATAATTTTAAAGAATACCATAGAAAAATAAACTTACCTTATTTAAGTGACTTTATAAAAAGAAATTTCACTTATATATATGAATATTTCCATAAAAATCAAAATGATATTGATATCCTCTTCTTTAATTTCATTAAAGTTATGTATACTAAAAAGTTTGTAATAAACGATACAGCTGATATGCTGAGAATCAACGAAGGTATTCATAGAGCAATATCAAAAAAACGCGATATGACTTTAATTAAAAGGTATAAAAATATGTTTGAATCTTTAGACACCCATTTACAAGAACATCTTAAGTCAACTTTCGATTATAATCCTGAAATTCATAATTATTTAAAAGAATTCCGTCACTATCATTCTCACTATTATGATAAAGAATTAGTTTCTTATCCAGATAGTGACATTAATATTTTTAACTATACAGTTCAACTTCACAAAGCCTATGTTTTAAATGCTATAGGGATTGATTCTAAAGATATAGTGGATTTATTGAAAAAAACGCACCCACAATATAGTATTCTTTAATATTTCTATATTTATTTAACTGTCTAACAACATAAAAAGCCATGCCGTTATACGTCAAGGTCTAAATATAATAGGGTATATCCTCTTCCGTACAAGTTATCTTTATAACAAGAAATTGTTTATCAATTTTTAAATGTTATAATATTGATAGGCAATACTTTTACCTTTTTCACTGTGTATTTACTTTGAACGTGTTTTGAGTATTGTTGGTTGTTTTTGAGTTATATAACACCCTAACGTTTTACTTTGCGTTAAGGCTTTTTTGGTGGTGATTCTATTAAAAATATCTTAATAACTTTATTAAGTTTTGTAGGATTCGTATATTCTCTAAATCTTATCTACAATGCTTTGTTTAACAATCAGCCTTTAAACCCTGTTACAACAATTATTCTAATAGGCGTCGTTGTCTATATTTTCTATCACTTAATATTAGCTTTTTCAAATAAACATCGTCACAAAAACAAGCATAATAGTTAATACATAGTTTTTTTTTGATGTTTAAGTACATACTTTCAAAATACTAAAAGTAAAGTGAGGAGATGATTAAATATGAAATTCGGAAAAATAACTATTTCATGTAGATAAAGTCCGTATAATTGTGTAAAAGTAAAAAGGCCATATAACAGTCCTTTTACGGTACAATGTTTTTAACGACAAAAACATACCCAGGAGGACTTTTACATGACCCAAGTACATTTTACACTGAAAAGCGAAGAGATTCAAAGCATTATTGAATATTCTGTAAAGGATGACGTTTCTAAAAATATTTTAACAACGGTATTTAATCAACTAATGGAAAATCAACGAACAGAATATATTCAAGCAAAAGAATATGAACGAACAGAAAACCGACAAAGTCAACGAAATGGCTATTATGAGCGCAGCTTTACGACACGTGTAGGCACGCTAGAATTAAAAGTACCCAGAACACGTGATGGCCATTTTTCACCCACAGTGTTTGAACGTTATCAACGAAACGAAAAAGCCCTCATGGCTTCAATGTTGGAAATGTATGTATCAGGCGTTTCAACTCGTAAAGTATCAAAAATTGTGGAAGAACTTTGTGGTAAATCCGTCTCTAAGTCCTTCGTTTCTAGCTTAACAGAACAGCTAGAACCTATGGTTAACGAGTGGCAGAATCGTTTATTATCAGAAAAAAATTATCCTTACTTAATGACCGATGTACTCTATATAAAAGTACGAGAAGAAAATCGAGTACTCTCAAAAAGCTGTCATATAGCGATTGGAATAACCAAAGATGGCGACCGTGAAATTATCGGCTTCATGATTCAAAGTGGCGAAAGCGAAGAGACCTGGACAACATTTTTTGAATACCTAAAAGAACGCGGTTTACAAGGTACGGAACTTGTTATTTCTGATGCGCACAAAGGATTAGTCTCTGCCATTAGAAAATCCTTCACCAACGTAAGTTGGCAAAGATGCCAAGTTCACTTCCTAAGAAATATCTTTACCACCATTCCTAAAAAAAATTCAAAATCTTTCAGAGAAGCTGTTAAAGGAATTTTTAAGTTCACAGATATTAACTTAGCGCGTGAGGCTAAAAATCGATTGATTCATGATTATATCGATCAACCAAAATATTCAAAAG
>NZ_JAJNIU010000037.1:0-13657 GCF_022386355.1 Mammaliicoccus sp. L-M44
TGTAATAGATATTGTCGAAAATTACATTGAAAACTATAATAAAGTTAGAATTCAACAAAAACTAGGCTACTTATCCCCTATAGAATATAGGAAATTAGCAGCCTAGAAAATAGTGTTTATATTGTGCTCCCTTAGTAAGGGTGCAGTGCCATAACGTGGAGGATGCTCTGTTTTTTATAATGCATTTACGAGTCTTTCAAATTCATATTTATTAATATTAATACCTTCAAGATCAATATCTGCTAAATTAGGGTGCTGCCCACTTGTTAGGACATATACTTCAATGTGTGGACATGTTTCTTTAATGATAGGCATGATTTCTTCATCAAACCGCTTCGGTCCATTGTTTTCACTGTAAATCACGACATGAAATTTAATATCATCAGCTATATTCATAGGAATTCTGTCTTCTCTCTTTCTAGACAATACACACTGTTTTCCTACGATATTTGAAATCCATTTTTCTTTCTTTAGGCAATAATTTATAAAATCTTTCCTTTGGTATCCTAAATCCATTTTAACTTCGAGTATATTCTTAATTACATTATCTTCACAAATTAATAAATCCAGATATCTTGTACTTAAAGATTTATCATTCATAGATAAAGGCTGATCAATAAAGATTTGGACACCTTCCAATCTACTAATCAAATAAGTACCCAGTAAGTCTTCTCCAATACCTGATATACTATGATTACGTCCTCGATATAAATTCTCATGAGGGTAAGTAGGCTTCCCTGCTTCCTTATATGCCTTTACAAGATGTTCGATAACTTCTACTTCTGTGAAATGCTTATTCATCATTGTAACCACCTTATAATATTCATTTCCTAGGAAATATATTATAGTTCAACATTCAAATTTTCATTGATCGTACTATAATATGGTCTTGATTTAATTCTGTCTTGATCTCCTACTATATAAAATTCTTTTTTGGCTCTTGTTACGGCTACATTTAATAGATTTGGCTTTTCACATGACCAATTTACTGCGCCATTTTGAGTATCGTCAGTACCGACTACAAAGTATACTTTGTTCGCTTCTTTACCTTGGAATGTATGAACTGTACCAATAGATTTATTTACCCATTTACGTATTTTCTCTTTGTCATTATTATAAATACTATATAACTTATTTCTCGTTAAACTTTTAATTCTAGATTGTACTTCTGTGAATGGTGAAATGACAAATACACTTGGTTCATACCCACCTCTTTCAACTGCTTCTTTCCAATCATTAATCAGCAGATCGACTACTCTTTCACCATGTTCTTTAACATATTGTCTAGATGTTGCAGCACCTTTAATATCGAGCCATCCCGTTTTACCTATATTACCAGTATTACCTTGAACCATCTTGTTGTTATAAGCTATTTGATTAGCTATTGTAAACATTGGATCTAAGCAACGTCTATGTACCCATAATGGTATACCTATCCAAGTCTTATTGTTTTCATCTTCGTCAATTTGTGGCTTCCAATAACCATATTGATTTGCTAAATCTGCTATTGATTGGACTGAAGATTCAACCGACAATAAGTGCTCATGTATATTATACCCTTTTCTTATATTCTCTATTAAGTTCGGTTCTAATGTCACAACTGGTTCTAACTGGATTGGATCACCAACTATAACAGCTCTTTTAGAACGATAAAGTGCTCCTACAGCTTGTTGTGGTTTAGCCTGACCCGCTTCATCTATAAACAGATAATCTATAAAATCTTTTGGAAGACCTCTATATAAATTATTGAAACTTGCAAATGTCGTACTTATTAATGGAAAAATCAGATGCAATATATTCCATGCATTCTTTACACGTTCTGGTTCTGAATCCATAATCGCATTGCGCTTTTTAAAGTCTAATAACGCATAATAAATTGTTCCGTTATTTGCTGATAACAGTAGTTTGTGAAGTTTCATTGATTTTATAAATAATAAACCTCTGTGGTATTGTAACTCATCAGAATTCCATAAATTCATTGTTTGACGTTTATTATAATTATCCTCACTCCAGAAATCACCTTCTGGAAACTTCACTTTGCTATTCTTTTTATACTCTCTAAATTTCATTAGTTTTTCAGTGTAAATATTTAAATTCGTTTCTTTATTTTCGATTTTTTGTTCATTTTCTTTGATATTGATTTCTATTTTTCTAATTTCTTCTTCAATTTCACTACGTTTAGTAAGACATTCTTTCTTTTCCTCAAGTAACCTAATTTTCTCTTCTTTATGTTCATCATCAATTTCATTATTACTAAATTTAGCAATGATTTTATCTAGAAATCCTTGTGAATTCTTCGCTTGAGAAATTTCTTCAATATTATCAATTCGTTCTTTTATACTATGAATATCTTTATTTACATGATTTAGTTCAATCGTTAAATCTTCTAAACTTTTCTCATATTTCTTATTTTGCTCAGAAAGAGTTTTTAATTCTTCTTTTAAAGCATTTTCTTCAGATAACACTTTTTCATTTTCTTTATATTTATTGTAAGCTTCAATAGATGATTTTTTCAGTTCATGAACAATCTTCAATTCATCTTCAAATTCTTTCTTGCATGCTTTCCATTTTGATATGAATGAATCTTTTATCGATTTATTCTCATCTTGAAGTATTTTTGTTAATGGCTTATTATTGCTTTCTGAATCACCATCAACAACATATTTCATAACATGATCAATGTTGTCCTTTTTACCTAGAGCACCTGAAAACAAACCCCATGCCGGCTCTCCAATTAAACCTGATGCAACATCACTAAAGCTATTTAAAGCTTCAATTTCTTTTGTATAAACTTCTTCTTTATCTGGATATTTTGTTTTATTACCCTTTCGAACAACTTCGCCTAATTTAGGTAAATCTTTAGATATATTTTCAACTGCACCATTATTACTAGAAGCAACGACCATTTTATATTGAGTGAATTCTTCTTTTAACATATTAATTGGTTTAGAGTCTGTATCGTGTATCTTTATAAATTCAAATGCATCTTTCGGGCTATCTAATTTTGATAAAGCTTTGGCTCTTTCGACTACTAAATGTGCAAATATATCTTTCAATAAAGTTGTCTTACCTGTACCAGGAGGACCGTTTACTGAACTAATATATTCATTACTACTCGTAATACAATTTACAGCTACTTGTTGCATCAAAGATAATTGATACTCTATCTGAGATGGCCAACGACCATCTGGTAAATTTTCTGGATTTAAGAATTTGTCTATCAGTTCTTTATTATCATTAACATCAGTTCTCTTAGAATGATCTAACCCTTCAATAAAGGCATTTAATGTCGCGTTAGGATCTTTACGTGCCCTTTCAATATCACTTATATAAAAGCTATTAAATTCAGGTGTAGGTAATTCATTTTTTCGAAAGTACTCTATAGCAAAATAATGTTCATACATGCCTGAATTTTTTGAAGTTAATACTGCAAAGTATTCACTATAAGCTTCATCCAAACGATTTAATTTACTTTCATCAATAGGTTCATTTGCGATAATTTCAGAGAACTTTTTCTCAAATTTATCTTTAGAGTCATTGAACATTTCTTCAATATCAGCACTTTTATTTTTTCTAATTTCCTTTAGTGCACTCATGATCATAGGAATATGTAAACTATCAGAAATAACTTTTCCAGTATCATCAGTTTTAAATGAATATCCATAACACTTAGTCTTATTAAGATTAAAAATCTCTCTATCGTCTTTAAATATATCTCGAATTTCTTCATCTATCTCTTTATACATAAAACAATTTCTATATAATCTAAAACTGAGTTTGCCGTTATTCTTAGCACGCTCAGATAATTTAAATCTATCTGCATTCCAGATATCATAATAACTTGGAAACGATTGAAGCTTCTCTTGATTTTCATTGTTTAAAAACACACTCTTATTTAAGACACTATGATCTGTATATTTAACTTCTCCAGGCTCTAATGACTCAATAAGCAACCAAGCTGATAATGTATTATTCACTAAATTATCCATTAAGTTCCATCCTAACTCTTATGATTTTATATATTATTTTAACAATATTCTGACATAAAATCATAAAAGGAATGAAATTTATTGATTAATATATTAAAAAGTCATTAAATACTATTTATAATAAAAGACCTACAACATAGCATAAGCTATATTGCAGGTCTTCTAAATTAGATATGTCACTTATGAATATCTGTAATTTATATTTCTACCACACCTATTTACAAATCATTATATTTATTATTTCTATTCTTACTTTTGTCTACAGGATACTTTTCAGCATTCTTTTTTAGTTTCTTTCGAATGATATCATTAATATCAAAGTCTAAGTTATCTGCTAACATATAGCTATATATTAATACATCTGCCAATTCTTCTGCTAATCTCTCTTGCTTATTACCTACTACTTCTTCTGAAGATTTCCATTGAAATAACTCAAGTAGTTCTGCCGCTTCTAAACTTATCGATAAGGACAAATCTTTTTCATTATGAAATTGTCTCCAACTACGCTCATCTCTAAACTGATTAATCTCTTCTAATATTTTTTTATTTTCACCCATTATTATCACCTTTAGATGCTTTTTTTAGTGCTTCTCTTAATTGTTCATCTACTGCATAAATATATAAACCATTTACACCACGTGTAAGTAAAACGTTTAATTCATTTTTCAGAAGCATTTGTGAGAAATGCTGTTTTGAACCGTCTTCTAAAGTTCTACGACGTGTCGCTTTTTTATTGGCACTGCTTTTCTCATCAAAAACAATTTCGCCATTTCTGTATTTTACTGATGGTCCAATTATGACACCTGCATAGTTTAAATCTAAGCCTTGTATTGTAAATGTTGACCCTATTTCATCTATTGTTTGATCTTGTTCGACCCATGGTAAATTCTTCTGCTTTCTACTAACCTTTAGTTGATAATTCCATGGCATTGACCAGTTACCAACTTTGACTCGCCAATAGTCTTCATTTTCAGGAGACTTATTATTATTATATTGCCAATCAAATGTAGCAAGCATTCTTGAAATACCACTGTCTGTACTTTGAGCTTTTTCTCTTATACAACTTTCTAATTCTTCGGGTGAATCAAAAATCTTAATGTCATACCCTTTTTTATCTCTAGGAATGTCATTAATTTTTTTATTATCAACTAAATTTCTAATCCATTTTACTGTCTTTTCATCACTATTAATGCGCATTTGATTTTTCAATGTAACATGATTATTTTTATTCTTTGCACACTCAATGTAATCATTTAATTTTTCAACATCCCATATTTGTTCCGTAGTAAGTATTTGCTTAATATCAAAAACAATAACGACAACTTTAGCTCTTTCTAGCAAATCTTGTAGATGATTTTTTCCTCGGTAACTTTGTTTACCTTGTGTTAACAGCAGGTGAGCTTCGTCTACAATAACTACATCTACTTTTTCATCTGGTGAATGATTATTGATAAAACTAGTAGGTTTATTAATAATATTTTTCTTTTTATTTGTTATACCTAATTTAGTCGCAATTTGATTATAAATTGTTACATGTTCATTATGATTTACTGATAAATGAATATCTAAATCTTTATCTAAATTTAAATTATATTTCTTTAACTCATAAAGTAATGTACTCATTAGGACTGTTTTTCCAGATCCAGCTTCACCCTCAACGATTAGCAATTGCCCTTCTTCATCTAGAATAATTGCTTCTTTAATTTTATTTAGAATTTCTTCTTTAGCATTAATTTGTTCTTGTGTTAATTTATGAAAAGGTGATGCTTTAAATATTGCCGAATCTTTAATAATACTTTCAATAGGAAACAGTATTTTATTTTTCTTATTTAATGTTCCCCATATATCAGAGAAAATTTCATCTAGTTTTTCTGATGTATAATATTCATTCTGTTGATTCGTTCTACTATTATGAACTCTACTAATATTATCCACACTTAATAAATACTGCATCAACCTATTTTCTATGTCGAGTGTTAATGATTTATTAAACATTTCATGACCAATAACATACATAGAAGAATTACTAGAAGTAGAAAAATCTTCCCAAAATGGTTTTAATTTTGTATCTACATTAAGATGTTGACGAGTTCTATTTCTAATATCAGCTGTTTCTCCAACATAAACTTCAAAATTATTTTCACGTTTCTTATCATTTATTATGTATACAGTTGGATAACGTAATAAATATTTTCCATCTGCTGAAGTTTGCCATTTTTGAACTGAATTATTAAGATTTTCTAATGAATATTGTATATTTTCTATCTTTAAAGAGTTTCGCATTATTATCACCTATTGAAGTATCATCTATTAGATTCTATTTTATCAATTTTGTGATAATTTTATCCACTTTTTTAAAAATTTCATAAGAAAGAGCGAATTTTTTATAATTTATGCTTATAAAAATGTAATTTTGATTATACTTTTATCAATTATTTATTTGAAATAGATACTTTAAAGTATAGTTAATTAATCCTTTTATTATAAATAGACTTAACAAAATCCTCTTTGAAATCCGTATATTCTTTGATACCTGAAGAAGTATTTTTTAAGTAAGACGTTTTTATATCCAAGTATTCTTTTCTCGCTTCTTCATTCCAATTCAAATAGTCTCTAAAAAAGATAAGATTATTCCATATCTCTTGTTGATACTCAACTAAATGAATGAAGTGTGTCTTTACTTGGTACGTTTCATCTGTAAACTTCGCAAGTACGATCTCGTTTGGCTTTTCGACTCTTAGTCTTAAAAATCCAGCCTTTCTAAAGCAATTAAATAGTTCTTCGTCTACTGTCTTAAGATTATCTACTCCTACGACAATGTCTAATATCGGTTTAGCTGACATCCCCTGTATTGATGTACTTCCGATATGTTCAATGCGATTTTCCTTAAGCTGTGTATATTTTAATAGTTCATTTTTGATTTTAATAAATTCATCATGCCATTTATCTGTATATTTTTCTAACCTAATTTCATCATTCTTTAATCCTAAAATCATAGTCATTTCTTCCCCCTTTTTAATCAATTTCACACGATAATTACATGTAGGTCTTCAAAACCTATATAATCTCCCTACCTCCCCCACAGAAACTCCACAATTTCATTCGCGACTTGTTTGTTTTCGTGTAGTTCGCTGTGTTGGGCTGTTTTGCCTTCGTATTTAGATTCTTTATAGCTTTTCGGGCTATTTCCTAGTAAATATTTTAAAGACTTTGATGAGCTGTTGGATACGCGTCCGTCTGAGTTGGTGCCGTCTTGTATATCTCCATATATATTTAATACTTCTATTTCTTGTCCTTTATAGATGTCTTTCAGTTGTTGTAGGTCTGGATATGGTGGGTTCATGCGACTTGGTTTACCGCTTCTATCCACACTAATTTCATTTACTTGTTCATTCATATTTAATACACCGTTAAACGTACCGGCAATGTTCACTTCTTTATTCAACTGAGGTAATGTTTCATCATCCCCGTATTTCAACATATATTTAGCAAATGATAAATTCCCCATCGAATGTCCGACAAAGTTAAACTTCTTAATGCCATATTCACTTTGTAGTTTCGATAGTACGTTTTTAAACCATTCTGCATTAAGATCCAAATCGCCTTGTTTATTATTTTCTAGTTCTATTTGTACAATAGGATTAGTCTCTTCTTTTTTTAGTTTGCCTTTTAATTCAACTTGTCCATCATCAGATACATATGCTGTGATGACTTCTTTTGTGACACCTTTTTTCTTTGCTTGTTGAACCATATATTTCTCTGAATTCGCACTTCCTGCATAACCGTGGAGAAATAGTGTCGGTATTTGACTATTTATATAAGTTGAGTCTGTTGATTTAACTGTTGTTGCATGATGTTCGTTAGATGGTTTCGTCATAATCATAATTCCAACGATCATTAGAATAATGATACCCATCCCCAAAATCCATAACTTCTTCACTACGATAACCTCAATTCTGTCATTTTGATTTAAGTATAAAGTATGTTTACATAAATTTCCTTATGTATTACTTATAACCCCCCAAGAGTAAGTCTGAGGGTTGTCTGATATCACACTGCTTTCCTTATAAAAATAAGCATAGGACTGGGACATAATATATGTCCCGCTCCCATGCTTCTTATTATTATGCTTCTTTATAGCCTTTTTTAGATGTTGGGTTGATAATTGCTAATATTAATCCGAGTATTGCTACGATACAGATAACAACGTATGCGACGCGTACGCCGTGTACTAATCCTTCTATTCCATATTCATGTGGGTTTAAGATGGCTGTGTTCATAACTGTTACTAATATTGCTGAACCCATTGCTGCGCCTACTTGTCGCATTGTATTATTCATCGATGTTCCATGTGGTACTAATTCACGTGATAAATTGTTTAACGCAGCTGTTGTTAATGGATTAAATACCATCGCATTTGCTGCGAGTGAAATGGCAAAGAATATTGTGACATAAGCGAATGATGTGTGTGCATCGAGTTGTGTGAAAGCAAATGATGTAATCACGACTATTGAAACGCCTATGATGGATAATAACTTACCACCGTATTTATCGAATATTTTACCTGTGAATGGTGAAAGAAGACCTGTTATAATACCACCTGGCATGAGTGCTAATCCTGACATCAATGGTGAATATCCGTGTAGATTTTGTAAGTAGAATGACAGGACTGTTTGACTTCCTATAAATGAAACAAAGACGATACAGACGATAATCATATTGATCGTAAAGGATTTATAGGTGAAGACGCGAACGTTAAGAAACGGCTCAGTCATACTTAATTGTTTCACGATAAACATTGTTAAGATGACGATACCTGCAATGATCATTGAATACACTAAAGGATGATGCCATCCTAAATTCCCCGCTTCACTAAAGCCAAATAACAATGCCGCAAAGCCTAATGTCGACAGTGTGACAGACAGTTTATTAAGCTTCGGTTTCGTGACATCTGTTACATTCTTAACGAACTTCATCGCAAATAATAAATCTACAATAGCTACAACTAATAGAATATAGAATATCACTTTCCAACTGTATTGAGATACGACCCAACCTGATAGAGTTGGACCGATGGCTGGTGCGAAACCGACGACTAATCCAAACATCCCCATTGCTTGTCCTCTTTTATCTGCTGGATAAACGAGGAATAACACTGTTTGCATTAAAGGCATCATAATACCAGCACCCATAGCTTGAACTGCACGTCCTGCGAGTATGATGGTGAATTGATCCGTTATAACACAAATAATAGAACCTACTATAAAGAATGTTAAAGCTGCAAAGTATAACGTTCTAGTTGTAAATCGCTGTGTTAAATATGCAGTAATCGGAATCATAATACCGTTCACTAACATAAATATAGACGTCAGCCATTGTACCGTACTACTCGTTAAATGCATTTCTTTCATAATACTTGGTAAGGCTGTAGTCATGAGTGTCTGATTCAAAATGGCCACAAATGACCCTACCATCAAAATCGTAATAAGCAAAGTCTTATCCCTTTGTTTCAACTCTTCCACGACGACATCTCCTCGAAATCTTTCTCTAATATCATCATGTTATACAAAGGCATACGATAAAGTCAAAATGCATGCTTTATGTATCAAAATGTTTAGATGTTATGACAAGTAATCTGAATTAAAATGAGTAAATATCCTTTTGTATAAGTTGCACTTTTATGGTAATATCATCATGGATAAATATTTAATAAATTAATAAATAAGAAGGTTAAAATATATTATGAAAGAAAATTTTTGGAGTGAATTGCCACGTCCATTTTTTATTTTGGCACCTATGGAAGACGTTACGGATATCGTCTTTCGTCACGTAGTCAGTGAAGCAGCGAGACCAGATGTCTTTTTCACTGAATTTACAAATACGGAAAGTTTTTGTCACCCTGAAGGTATACACAGTGTTCGCGGACGCTTAACTTTTAGTGAAGATGAACAACCTATCGTCGCACATATATGGGGCGACAAGCCAGATCATTTCCGAGAAATGAGTATCGGAATGGCAGAAATGGGCTTTAAAGGTATTGATTTGAATATGGGCTGTCCTGTAGCAAATGTTGCAGGCAAAGGTAAAGGTTCTGGCTTAATTCTAAGACCTGAACGTGCGGCTGAAATTATTCAAGCAGCTAAAGCTGGTGGTCTACCGGTAAGTGTTAAGACACGCCTCGGTTATTATGATATAGAAGAATGGAGAGATTGGTTAAAGCACGTCTTCGAACAAGATATCGCAAACTTATCTATTCACCTTCGTACGCGTAAAGAAATGAGTAAAGTAGATGCACACTGGGAATTAATCGAAGCTATTAAGAATTTGCGTGACGAAATCGCACCAAATACATTGTTAACGATTAACGGTGATATTCCTGATAGAAAAACAGGTCTTGAACTTGCTGAAAAATACGGCATCGATGGTGTTATGATCGGTAGAGGTATCTTCAATAATCCATTCGCATTTGAGAAAGAACCTCGTGAACATACAAGTAAAGAATTATTAGACCTACTCAGATTACATCTCACATTATTCGATAAATACGCAACAAGTGAAACAAGACAATTCAAAAGCTTACGTAGATTCTTCAAAATATACGTCCGCAGCATGAGAGGCGCTAGCGAATTAAGACATCAATTAATGAGTACAGAAACAACAGACGAAGTACGCGCATTACTAGATGAATTCGAATCCCAAATGGAAGACGTCGTAGAATCTTAAAGTGAATCAATAAATCATCCCCTGTCAACGTTATCGTTAGCAGGGGATTTTTTGTTGGGTGTTATTGTTGGGTCAGTTAGTTACAAAAGTTAGGAAATCTGTAATTAACGGGTGCCTTAGTTACAAAACTCAGCCAAACTGTTACTAACCACTCCTTTAATCAAAAAAGTGCCCATCATATGGACACTTTTACGTTATTACATAGTACTTGTATCTATTACGAAACGATATTTAACGTTTGATGATAAGACTCTTTCATATGCTTCGTCTATTTGATCTGCTGAAATTAGTTCGATTTGTGGTCTAATGTTATGTTCTGAACAGAAGTCTAACATTTCTTGTGTTTCTCTTATACCACCAATTGCTGAACCTGCAAATGATCTACGGTGACCGATTAAGTTTGCTACGCGTAATGATACGGGTTCTGCTGGTGCACCTACGTTTACAAGTGTACCGTCTAATCTTAATAATTGAAGATAATCATCTATTGGTAAGTTAGCACTTACGGTATTAATGATTAAATCAAATGAGTTCGCAAGTTCTTCAAATGTTGACTCATCACTTGTTGCATAATAATGAGAAGCGCCTAATTTCAAGCCGTCTTCTTTTTTATTTAATGTACGTGATAATACTGTTACGTCAGCGCCCATTGCATGTGCAATTTGAACGGCCATATGACCAAGTCCACCCATACCGATAACAGCTACATTTTTACCTTCGTATGCTTTCCAGTGATTTAAAGGTGAGTACGTTGTGATACCTGCACAAAGTAAAGGTGCTGCTTCATCTAAAGAAATATTATCTGGAATACGTAGTACGAAATCTTCATGTACGACGATATGTGTTGAATAACCACCTTGCGTAGGTTCACCATATCTGTCAGTACCTGCATATGTACCAACCATTCCTTTTTCGCAGTATTGTTCTTCGCCATTTTGACAATGTTCACATTCGCCGCATGAATCAACCATACAGCCAACACCAACACGGTCATCTACTTGATATTTACTTACATCAGAACCAACTTCTTTAACAATACCCGCAATCTCATGACCCGGTACTAAAGGATAGTTCACTGGTCCCCATTCTCCATGTGCAGTGTGAATATCAGAATGGCATATCCCTGCATATTTAATTTCTATCAAAATATCATGTTTATCTAAATCTCTTCTCGTAATTTCTGTCGCAAAAAAATTAGAATCCGGACTACTTACTGCTCTCGCTTTAGCATTTAGCATCATAAATTCCTCCGTTACTTACTGGATAGAATACTATATTCGTATTCTTCTTTGATAATATTAGACTCGTGTGTAAGCATCGTCAATTTATATGACTTGCTCGTAATAGTAACCCCATCATTTCAAAATTCCGTTCATTGTTATAAAAACCATAAACAAACTGAACTCATAATTTCGAGTTCAGTTTGCCAACCGTATATTAATTTTTAATTAGCCTAGTTCTTCTTATATATACTTATTTTTGTGCACCTGTGTCTGGCATTTCTTTTGGCATATCCATTTCAAATTTTGATTTATTTTGCATTACGATTGCTTGACTTAAACCTTTAGCTGGCATAAACATATGCGCATACGCTTCTCTTACTTTCATTGTTGATGTTTTATAATCTCCTTTAGTATAAGCATCAAATGAAGCTAACAACTGATTCACATGCATACCCAATCCTTCAGCTAACTCATCACTCTTTAATTGATTATCTGTAGCTTTAGATAGAAACGCACCAAATTCTTTACTATAATTATCTAAGTTGCTTTTTGCTTCTTTTTTAGCATCTTCGTCTTTATTTTTTGAAGCTTCTACGTAATCAACGAAATACCCAATATGCTCTGTCCACATTTTATCGAATTCCATACCCGCTTCTTTACCATATGCACCTTCTATTGCTTTTGATAGATCTTTTGTATTCATTTCTATCGCTTTTACTGATGCTTTGTAATTTTTAGATCCATCATATCCATTTTGCATAGCATCGGCTGCTAAGACAGCATGTTCACTCATTAAATAATTTAAATCTGATCTTAAATCGGCTGCTTTTGTTGTTAAACTTGTATGGTGATAATCTTCAGAAAACTGCTGTGTTATAGCATTTGATAATCCTTTACTAACCATATACATGTGATGAATGGATTCTCTTTCGTATTTGTAAGCTTTGTCATAGTCCCCATTTACTGATGCATCAAATGCGCTTACTAATTGATTCACGTGCATTTGTAAACCTTCTGATAAACCTTTCGCTTCTAATTTTTCATCTGTTGCTGATGCTAAAAATTGTGAGAAGTGTTCTCTATAATTATCTAAGTTCTTTAGTGCTTCTTGTCGTGCATTTTCATCACTATTATTTGTAGCATTCACATAATCTACAAAGTATCCAATATGTTCTGCCCACATTTTCTCAAACTCTTTACCTGCTTCTTGGCCATATACATCACCGATAGCTTTAGATAAATCTTTAGTATTCATATTTAGTGATTTTACTGATGCATCAAAATCTTTAGAACCTTCTGCACCTTTTCTCATCGTATCAGTAGCTAAATACGCATGTTCACTTAGCAACATATCTAAATTACTTCTTAATTCAACTGCTTTACTATCTGTTTTTGTAACAGATTCATGTGACGCATCATGTGCTTGTGCAATTTGCGATACACTTGTTCCAGCTCCTAACAATGAAACCGATAATGACATGGCTAATACTTTCTGTGAAATATTCATCCAATCACTCCTTTGTTTTTTTGTTCATATGGTATACGCAATAAATAAAAAAAGAGATCACATTAATTAATGTAATCTCTCAGACTGTGGACAAACTGAACTTAAATTTATAAGTTCAGTTTGTTTTTTTGTATAGATTAATAATTTCCACTAAAATCATGATTAAACTACGTTTAATCTAGGCTATTTGTGGCTCTTTTACTAGCCACATTGCC
>NZ_JAJNIU010000038.1:0-11322 GCF_022386355.1 Mammaliicoccus sp. L-M44
AAAAAAATTAAAATGGACGGTTTATTTGAATATGTTTTCTTAAATACAATCTGGCTTGACTAATCGTAGGAAATAGGAGCTCTGTATTTATCAAGACTGGCCAAACAAGATAAATAGGTGACTCCTATATTGCAAGACTCCCCAAGCAACATAGAACACTTCATATACAGATATTTTTTCCATAAAAAAGGCTGAGACATTATAAAATGTCTCAACCTCTTATTTTTTGTATCAATATTAAGGAAACTTAGGAAATTGATCGAAGTCTGGTTGACGTTTTTCTTTGAAAGCGTCTCTTCCTTCTTTTGCTTCGTCTGAAGTGTAATATAATAATGTTGCATCACCAGCGAATTGTTGTAAACCAGCTAATCCATCAGTGTCAGCGTTCATAGCAGCTTTTAAGAAACGTAAAGCAGTTGGTGAATGTTGCATCATTTCTTTACACCATTGAACTGTTTCATCTTCAATTTTATCTAATGGTACAACTGTATTTACAAGGCCCATATCAATCGCTTCTTGTGCATCATATTGACGACATAAGAACCAAATTTCACGTGCTTTTTTATGTCCAACAATTCTTGCTAAATAGCCTGAACCATAACCAGCATCGAATGAACCTACTTTAGGTCCAGTTTGACCGAATCTTGCATTTTCAGCGGCAATTGTTAAGTCACATACGATATGTAGTACGTGTCCACCACCAATAGCATATCCTCTAACCATAGCTACTACTGGTTTAGGAATTACACGGATAAGACGTTGTAAATCTAATACATTTAATCTTGGAATTTGGTCATCGCCAACGTAACCACCATGTCCACGAACAGATTGGTCTCCACCTGAACAGAATGCTAAGTCGCCTTCACCAGTTAAGATGATAGAACCTACTCTTTCATCATCTCTAGCTCTAGAGAAAGCGTCGATCATTTCTTGAACTGTTAAAGGTGTGAATGCATTACGTACTTCTGGACGGTTGATAGTAATCTTAGCAATACCTTCGAAAAATTCATATTTAATTTCTTTATATTCTTTTATAGTTTCCCATTGTCTTGACATAATTTGCCTCCTAAAATAAATTCTATTATTATTGTATCAAATTTTGAGGGTTGTTCCACATGAATTGTGTGCCCGGCATCATTAACAATATAAAATTTACTATTTTTTATACTTTCGTTCATTTGTTTACCTATTTGAATAAACTTTTCATCTTTTTGACCGACGATAATACAAGTTGGCACAGTCATTGTATTCAAATGATGCCAATTGGATGGTTGTGAACCTGTACCATAATCTTTAAGTGCTTTACTTAAGCCGTTTGGATTTTGAGAAAGTCTCATTTGTTTAATACGTTCTCTTTCTTCAGTAGAAAGTATAGACTGACTATTAAATAATGGTAGTTTAGACCATTCTTCGACAAACTGCTGTAATCCAATTTCATGAATGCGCGCTGCTCTACTATGATCAACTTCGATTCTATTCTGTTTATCTGATGGATCTTTAAGACCTGGACTTGCACTTTCTAAAATTAAGCCGTTTAATAACTCTGGGTATTGTACAGCGAAGCTTAACGCAACACGTCCACCCATAGAATATCCATGCAAATAAACCTTTTTTAACTCTAAATAATCAATAACTTCTTTAATCTTAGAGACAATATAATCCATTGACCATGTTTCATCATAACTTGATTCATCATGTCCATGTCCAGGTAAATCAATGGTTATGACATTTAAGCCTTGGTTACTTAACGCACTCTCAACTATATGAAATGATGTATGATCACTGATGAAGCCGTGTAATAAAATAATAGACGGTTTATGTTCATCAAACGACTTAACGCGGTGATTTAACATATTGGATACCTTTCATTTGTTCAAAAAGTTGTCTATGTGTTGCGGTATTTTCTTCTCTATTCGTTAGAATTTCGTATAAATAAGAACCGAATTGCGGTAATGTTTGTTTCTTATAATCAGAAACGCTTTCGAATTTTTCGTAACCTAACTCATATAGATGCGCAACATGTTGAAAATCTAAATCAAGTGGTGTACCGAATAATTTCTCAAAATGTTCAGGTGCTTCTTCTTTAGGTGCTAAGTAATTGAAGATGCCCCCACCATTATTGTTTAAGCACACAATTGTAATATCTAAATCATGTAGTTTACTCATAATCAAGCCATTCATATCATGGAAGAATGAAACATCACCAATAATAAGTGTGACTTTTTTATATACAGACATACCAAGTGCAGTCGATACGACACCATCTATACCATTTGCACCTCTATTAGCTGCTATTTCAGCTTTTGAGTTTAAATTAAATGTATCGACATCTCTTATCGGCATACTATTACCAACAAATACAGTATCTTTAGAAGTCATTTTTTTCAATAAACTACCGACTGCAGCACCTTCATCTGTTTCTTCTTCGATATATTTTTCAATCAATGCACTTGCTTCTTTATCCATTGTTATCCATTTTTCTAACCAATTCTTGTTTTGAGTTGGTGATACATCTTGAGCTTGTCTGAAGAAATCATTTGGACTTAATTCCACTGAAATCGTTGGTACTTTAGGATAAGCATCAGGTGTATCATTATTTTGCACAAGAATTTGTGGACACTTAACTTCTTTTAACCAATTGTTTAAATGTTTCGAAACGACTGGTTGCCCCACTCTGATGATAAATTGTGGTTCAATACTTAAACCGCCTTTGAATAATGCGTCATAAGTAGAAATCACATTTGGATGATTTAATTTTCTCAAATTACTTAATGGATCAGCTAATATAGGAATATTATGAATCGCTGAATAAGTTAATATTTGAGATAAATCTTGACCTTGTGTGTCTCCTACAATAACGACACCTCTTGGTTTTTCGATATATGTTTGTATACTCGTAAAATCAATCGACTTTTGGTATTTTGTTTCTAATTTTCTTTTAGAAGACAAATATCTTCTTAATTTCACATTAGGAATTAATGGTTCTCTAAATGGAAAATTAAAATGCACAGGTCCTCTTTGTGGACCAACAAAATGCTTCTCAGCTTTAATCATATTCATATTAATTGCATTTAATGTACCCTCTGAGTCATCAGCTATAGGCATATCAAATTGAAACTTTGTAAAGTTTTGGAACATATTTACTTGATTGATTGCTTGAGGTGCACCAACATTACGTAGTTCATGTGGTCTATCACTCGTAACAACAACAAGTGGTAAACGACTAATAAACGCTTCAGAAACTGCTGGCATATAATTAGATGCAGCTGTTCCTGACGTACAAATGATTGCAACAGGCTTTTGACTTGCTTTAATAATACCAAGTGCAAAAAATGCTGCGCTTCTTTCATCTGGATGAACCCATGTTTTTAAATGTGGATGTCTTTCACAAGCTATCGCTAATGGTGTAGATCGTGATCCAGGACTAATAACAACATCATCGACACCATATTCATATAATTTAGAAACAAATGTAAATACTTGTTTAGTGAGACTTTCAGTATGTGTACTCAATTCTACATCACTCCTAGTGCTTTCAACATTGGTTTAAATTTTAAGTCTGTTTCTTCAAACTCAGATATTGCTTCAGAATCTTTTACAATACCACAACCTGAATACAATGTTGCAGTATGATTGTTCACTAACATAGATCGAATAGATACAACAAATTCACCATTATTTTCTAAATCGATATAACCTAATGGTGCACCGTAAAATCCTCTTGTACCAAACTCTTCATGTTCTATAAATTTTATCGCTTCAACTTTAGGAAATCCTCCTAATGCTGGCGTTGGATGCAATTGATTAACAATTTCTAATACATTTTCAGATAGTAAATCTGCTTGTATTTTCGTATATAAATGATATAAATGCTTGTTAGTAAGTATGGTAGGCTTTTTATCGTATTCAATGTGTTTTGTGAATGATTGAATATCATGAATAATACTATCCACTACATAACGATGTTCAAATTGATTTTTAGAATCATTTAGAAGCTCATCTTTTAATTCATCATTCTTTGTTTCATCTTCTGTTCTTAAAATCGTACCAGCAATTGCATTTGTATATAGTTTACCATCTTCTATTTGGCAAAGTTGTTCAGGTGTTTGTGAAATAAATTGAGATTTACCTGACTCAAATAGTAATAAATAACTTGATTCATTTGAATCTAATGATCTTTGTAATGCATCTTCAACATTAACACGATCTTCAAATTCGATTTGTCTTCTTCTGGATAGTACGACTTTTTGTAGTGCTACAGATTGATTCATTTGTGAAACAACTTTAGTAACTAACGCTTTCCATTCTTCACTTTGAATATCTTTATTTTCCACTACTACAGGTTCACTCGATTCGATTTTTTCATTTTCTGTTTCTAAAATATTTATAACTTCTTGAATGTTGTCGATATCGAATTTGTTACTATGATCCGTATAAGTAAGGTAATAATGACCATTTTCTTTAGTTACCAAATATTTAGGCAATACAAAATGACTCATCCCGTAATCTTTCCATTCATTCGTTAATGAATGCTCTGAAAATTGAAAGCCACCAAAGAATTTTAGATGGTGCTTTTCATCATGTAACTTAATCGTATTTAATTGTTCTTTAATATTTTGCCAGTATTCATATATATCATCATGTTCTAGATGCGAATACCTAGCTTCTAATAAATATCCAATTCCACACATTTCTAATTTAGAATCTTTAGATTTGTAATAAAAATGTTGTCCTGTATAATTGATTTCTTCCCTTAATAAATGGATTAAATCTGGTTGATATTGAAGCTCAATTTCAACTGAAATATAATTTTTATTTCCATCGATTTCAGAAATTATCTGTTGCTTCAAATCCGTCCTCAAGGCCATTTCACTTCCACTTCTTTCCGAAAAATATCTATCTACTTATTTTATCATTTTTTAAGTGAACATGCGTTAATATTGTACTTTAAATACAGAATATAAATTAAAATTTTACACAATTACAGTGATTGACCAATTGATAGCGAAAGCATATACTAATACTGTCAAAAATATAAATTTAAGAGGTAAATACATGTCACAAAATTTATCACAGCATTCAGGCTTGAAAAAATATTATCATTTGATGAGACCACATACCCTTACAGCATCATTTGTTCCTGTACTATTAGGTACCGCTTCATCAAAGATTTTTTTAACAGGTGCTGAAGCATCCATTAAAATTTCAGTCGTATTAGCAATGTTACTCGCAAGTATTTTAATACAAGCAGCAACTAATATGTTTAATGAATACTTTGATTATAAGCGTGGATTAGATGACCATACTTCTGTTGGTATCGGAGGGGCAATCGTAAGAAATGGTATGTCTCCTAAATCCGTTTATAATTTAGCAATAGCATTCTATGTTATAGCTGTCATATTAGGTATTTACATATGCATGCAAAGTACATGGCTATTAATACCAATAGGATTAGTTTGTATGGCAATCGGTTATTTCTATACAGGTGGACCAATCCCTATTTCATGGACGCCATTCGGTGAAATATTCGCTGGATTCTTCATGGGATTTGTAATTGTCATGATTTCATTCTATATACAAACAGGTACTTTAAGCTTTTATCCAGCATTATTAAGTATTCCAGTTTCTATTACAATTGGACTTATCAACTTAGCAAATAACATTAGAGACCGCGAAAAAGACAAACAAAGTGGTAGAAAGACTTACGCAATCTTAGTCGGTAAAAGACTTTCCATCATGACTATGGCAATTCTATATATTTTCGCATATGTCTTTGTTATTTACTTAGCATTATTTAAACCATACGGCTCTCTTTTATGGTTGCTCGTCTTAATATCTGCACCATTCCCAATCAAAGCCGTACGTCGATTTAACAAAAATGACACACCACAAACAATGATGCCTGCAATGGCAGCTACAGGTAAAGCAAACACAATCTTCGGATTGTTATTAGCACTTGGTGTATATATTAGTGGTTTATTAGGTGGATTATAAAAATAAGACCATGCCAACTTTTGATATGCTCCCTGTTAAGGAAACACTTAAATAGTGAAAACTTAGCAGGGAGTTTTACTATGACTAGAAATATTAAAATAGATATAAATACATTATTAGAAGCTTTTGATTTATATGAACAAGGCTATAGCTTCTTAAATGTTATGAAAATGTTGTCATTGAATACAAATCATAGATTATTAAGTGAAAAATACCAGAGGTATAAATTATATGGAGTTAATGGATTGTTACCTAAAACAAAAAATAACTCGTATCCGTCATCTTTTAAATTACAAATTATTAATGAGTATTTTGAAAAGGGAATATCGCCTGTACAGTTGGCTATTAAATACAATATCCCCTCAGATCGCACTGTTCGAAATTGGATAAAACGTTATACTATGGGTAAAGAGAACAAAACATATTCTCCAAAACCCGAGGTGTATACGATGAAAGCAAGGAAAACAAATTTAGAAGAACGCATTGAAATAGTTAAAGATTACATAGAAAGTAATAGTGATTATAAAACAATCGCTGATAAGTACTCAGTAACTTATGGTCAAGTTTATAATTGGGTGAAAAAATATAAAAATCATGGTAATGCTGGTTTAGAAGATGGACGAGGCAAAGGGAAACCTCAATCTATAATGACAGAAGATGAAATAAAAGATGCCGAAATTAAAGCATTAAAAGAACGAAATAAATATTTAGAAATGGAGAATGAGGTTTTAAAAAAGCGGAGAGAATTCGAAAGAGAGATGATGAATCAAAAAGTAAACAAATCGCGTCATACAAAACGATCAAAGCGCTAAAAAATAAATATCCAATTAAATGGTTATGTAGTGTTTTAGGAATAAATAGATCAAGTTATTATAAATGGACAAACAGAAAACCATCTAAGAGAGAGATTGAAAATAATACATTAATGGAAGATATCAACGATATCTATCATCAATATCAAGGTATTTATGGTTATAGACGCATTTATATTTATATCCGTCTTAAATTGAATAAACATGTTAATCATAAGCGTGTTTATAGATTAATGAAACAATTAAAATTAAAAGCTATTATACGTCGTAAAGCCAAGCGATATAAACTTTTTACTCCTGAAGTAACTGCGCAAAATATTTTAAACAGATCATTTAATGAAAGTAAGAAGAATAAGAAATGGTTAACCGATGTGACTGAATTCAAATTAAAAAATGGTAATAAAATATACTTAAGTGCGATTTATGATTTGGGTAGTAAAACAATTTTAAGTTATGAATTGAGTAGTTCAAATAATAACCAATTAGTATTTAATACGCTTGAAAAAGCAGTTAAACAAGTAAAAAATACCAAGGGTATTATTTTTCATAGCGATAGAGGGTTTCAATATACTTCTAGAAGTTTCAAAGCAAAATTAAAAGAGTATAAAATGATTCAAAGTATGTCACGTGTAGGCTGTTGTATTGATAATGGGCCAATGGAATCAGTATGGGGAATGATGAAAAGTGAAATTTATAAAGGAAACAAGAACTTTTCTTTTATAAATTATGAACAGGCAGTAGATGAATTAACTAAGTATATCCATTTTTATAATACTAATAGAATTACATTAAAAATGGCCGAATCTATAGCATAGCTATGAATTCGACCAAAAATACATTTTTATTATTTAGTTGTCTACTTGACAGGGTGCAGTTCACTTTTGTTGGCGTGGTCTTATTTTTTTAAGAACTCAAGTATATCTTGTTCAATTTGTTCTTTATCGTCACTTCTTGTCATTAAATGTGTTGCATTTTTATAGGCTGTTAATTCTTTATGTTCTGATGATATATCATGATATATTTTCTCAGCACTATCTTGATAGAATCTTTGATCTAATTCTCCATACTTTATAGAGATAGGTATATTTACTGCGTCTAAATGATTCATAATATCCTCTATAAATGATGTAAAAAGACGTGCACCATCTTCATAATCATCAATGAGTGCAAGTTGGCGTTTACTTTCATCTTCATCTAAACCTTGGATCTGATTAATTCTTTCTCCATAATGATAAAGTCTTCTCTTAATATCTTTATTAGTTCTATTATGAGGTGTGGACATTGCTATACATTTCTTCACATCAAATGTTTCGACAAGTTTTAAAGACATAAGCGCACCCAATGAAACACCGAGCACATGAATGGTTTCATATCCACTATCCTTTAAATAGTGATAGCTATCTTGTACCTGTTCCCACCAATCATTTGTCGTATAGGCTAATATACCTTCTAAACTTAATCCATGTCCTTTATAAGCTGGAATATAGCAAGTATATCCCGCTTCGTTTAGAAACTCTGCTAAAGCTTTTACATCTCTTACTGTACCTGTAAATGAATGCAATAATATAACCGCTTCATCTCCACCTTTTAAAAATACATTTTGAGATTCTTTCAATTTCAACAATCAAATCACTCCGATTTCAATTTCGATATCACTATTATAACGCTTTTTCCATATAATAGTTTGTCGTTTCAAATCCCATTTTTTTATATAACTCATACGCAATTTGATTATGACCGAAAACATGGAGTCGAATACTTTTAATGTCATGTTCCTTGCAATACTCATCTATAGCTTGCATCGTCATTTTACCTAAACCTTTACCTCTTTCAGATTCGTCAATTTTAATATCATAAATAAAACTCTTTAATACATGATCTTTCTCGAATACATGTAGCCATAAAATACCAACCTTCTCTCCTTCATTAAAGATATTAAAAATTTTATGACCTTCTGTATGTAAACCATCAGGTAGAAGTTTCTTAAAATATGCTCTACCTCTCTCATCCGCTTCTTCAACAGACCAAGAACCACTTTTCACTTGTTCATCAGCAAATTCTTTCAAAGAAACCTCATAAAAATCATTAAAGTCCTGCATTTCCATTAATCTTAATTCAACAGTCATATAATCCCCACCAATCTCTATATTTAGGTCCATTATACACTTCTATAAATTAGAAACAAAAATACAATTATTTGTTTAACCACTTAATAAACATAATCCCTAAAATTAAAATACTCACAGCAACAAGCGATTCAATCTTCTCTTTCTTCGTCGTTTTACGAATACTTATACTTGCTTTCATATCAATCACACTCCGTCCATAATCAACTCAATAATCATTTCACTAGCATTATTTTGAACGTTTAATCATTCCTGCTAATATCAATACCGTTCCTACAATATTTGTAATAATATTAATAATTGTTAATACTCTTGACACTTTTTTATATCAAACACACCTCTTAATCATTAATTTTTCACAATAGACAAATATTGCCAAATTGTGTTATAATACAATTAAAAAAAGGACAACGTGCTGTAACACGTTGTCCTATGAGCCCGTTTTAAAGACGGTGACCAAAATTTAATGATTAAATAAATCATCTCAAACTAGTCAAAAGTTGTAAGAGATGGTTTATTTTTTATGATTTAAATCATTATAAGGAGTGAAACTATGAAGCAACCTAAATACATATTATTATCTACATTACCTATCTACATAATGTTCTTTATACAAGGATTCTACGCTATTATATATAAAGAAAACCCTATCGCTAGAGTAATTGCTGTAATTAGTATGATAATCTTTACAATTATGCTCACTCTTCTCGTTTCAAAGGTATTAGATGCTAGCAAACAAAAAAATGGAAAAATAAGGTAATAAGATTTTAGACATAAAAACAAGCTATCACAACACTGTGATAGCTAAAAATTTGTCTAAAAATAGTACCATAACCATTAATTCTTTGTAAGGTACTTAATCTAAAATTTCAATCGACTTTATTTCACTTTCATCAAAGTCGTATATTTGTATTCCAGTATCTAAATATATAGAATATTCTCCACTTTCATTATCCATTTCATCATCATAAGTTATAACTTTACCTGTGAATTTTTGACCATCATCTGCTTCAATTAATACCATTTTTCCCACATAAGTCCATAGTTTCATAATTTACCCCCATGCTACAAGATCGGTTTCAGGAAACTCATTATTTTTAATATATTTCTCAATTCTATAAATCGCATGACCTAAATAGTTATTTGTACCTTCATCATATTCCGTATTTTTTGCATAGAGTATTTCACAATCATCAATTCTTATAGTAATTCTCCCTGACACTTTTTCGTTTTCGGGATAATAATCATAAGTCACGCTTTTTTCGTCTTTACGTACTAATATTAAAACTAACATTAATCATTACCTCCTTTTTCTAATTAACTCCTCTAGTGTTTTAATTCTTTTTCTCTTTTTGTATGTCGTTGTTTTAGTTGTTGTTTTTTCTTTAAGCTATTCTTTGGAATGCTTCAGCCGCATCTTTAGGTGGCATATAAGCGTCTAGTGTCGTTTCGTATTTCTTCAATGTTATCAACCTACTTATTCACTAATATTTACTATATTATATAATTTTTTCAAAATTCTTACAATAAAGCAAAAAGCTATCTAATATTACGTTAAACATTGAGATCAACATCAATCACGATTACATACTAAAAAAGCCCACCTATTTCATTTAGGTGAGCTTTTGGATATTCATATATAGTGTTGGCTATTTCATTCTTCATATATTTATTCCGAGTCTATTTTTATTTGGTTAACATATAATAAATTAAGGAAATGCAACAAATAATGATTATTATATTGATAGTAATCATAAAAATATCTTTAGCTTTATTTGTCATTGTAATCACCTCATATTATTATAAAGCTACACAGAGCTTATCCCCATGCAACGAATTGTGTTTTAGGTAACTCGTCAAAATCAACAATTTTTCTCATTCTACTAGCAGCATGTACGAAATATAATGACTTATACTTTTCAACTTCTGTTTTAGTAAAATCTATTATTTCTTTATCTTTTCTTCGCTTTGTTATTTGACCAGGCGTTAGTTCTTTATTATCTTCAGGATAATAATTATAAGTCACAATTTCATCATTGTATTCAATTAACTCCATTGTTAACATCTTAATCACTCCATTTAAGACTTAAATGACTATAGTATTAATGATATTACGCTTTTTATATCCAATATTATAATTATTCATTAAATCATGTTCAAGAGCTTTTTATAACTAGGATAAATAATCATTATGGTCACATGATTAAAAATATGGTGCTAGTGTGACCACGTTGTGACCAAAAATATTAAACCAGTTTAAATAAAAAAAGAAAAAACCTTGAGTTATCAAGGTTTTTTCTCAGAGTGTCGACAAAGTCTTAGACTTTGCCGGCATTTTTTTATGCGCATGCTTTTCGCGGGCATGTTCTCAGCCTGTAGTCTTCGAATCA
>NZ_JAJNIU010000039.1:0-10117 GCF_022386355.1 Mammaliicoccus sp. L-M44
CTTTCAACTTAAATTCATCACTATATTTTGTCATATTAAAACACCCCTAAAGTTAGTTTTTTTACTCTAACTTTAGGGGTGCAGTACCATCCTGGGGTTAGTGCAATCATCATAGCTGGCATTATCTTATCTTTGTATTTGATCGGCATTTTCAATGGCTGTTATTTTACCATTCTTTGTCGTTATTAATATTGAGAAGGAATTGTTTGGATTATCATCATAAACTAACCCATCGCTATTTTCTATCGTTGGTGTTCCGTGAACGGATTTAAATGCTTCTACTGTTACATTTGTTGGTGCTACGTATATATGCTCTGCTTTATCTTTACTATTATATTTTACAGCTACGTTGCCATATTTTTCAGCATGAGATTGTCCAGCTTCTATACGTCCATCTGACTTCCCGAATTTCTTTTCAATGGCATCTCGCGACAATCCAATACCTACTCCATAAAACCCGCTTCTTACATCAGCATTCATAAAGCCTTGGCTAAATTGAGTCGTTTGGACATCGATGCTTGGAGGATCGCCTTCTGGTTCCTCAGAATCATCACTGGATTCTTTGTCATGACTTTCCTCACTACTCGGTTCTTTATCAGCTGTTTGTTGATTACTAGAAAATTCAATACGATTATCACCAGCAATAAATTGATACGCAATGAAACCAAATACACCAACGATTAAAAGTAGTAATACTAATATCATTCCCGAAAATATCTGTTTCAAATTCCTTCCTCCGAACTGTAATTTTCATAAAAAAGTTTATAAATGTATTGTAATTCATATCAAAATGACTTTCTATAGTAACCTAAAATAAAAAAGAATAGATTTCTCTATTCTTTTTAAACTATTTCTAAATATACCTTACACCAACACTTCTGTTTTATTTTCTACGCATTGTTGGACTGATGCTGCTACTTGATCGACGACTCTTTTTTCTAATGAATTTGGTATGACATAATTCGCATTGAGTTCGTCTTTGTGAATTGTTGCTGCTATGGCTTTTGCTGCTGCTATTTTCATTTCAGTTGTGATATGTTGTGTCTTGGCATCTAATACTCCTCTAAATATACCAGGGAATGCTAACAGATTATTAATTTGATTTGGATAGTCTGAACGACCCGTTCCAACGATTGCTGCACCCGCTTCATACGCTTCTTCCGGATAAATTTCTGGTGTTGGATTCGCTAATGCAAAGATAATTGGGTCGTTGTTCATTGATTGAACATGTTCTTTTGATAATGCTTTTGGACCTGATACGCCGATAAATACATCTGCATCCTTTATGACATCTTCTAAAGTACCTTGTATATTATCAAGGTTTGTATATTCAGCAATTTCTCTTTGTGCATCATTCAACCATTCTTCTGATTTATTTAAGACACCTTCTAGACTGACGAGCGTAATATTTTGATAACCCGCTTCTAACAATAATTTCGCAATCGCAATACCTGCTGAACCTGCGCCATTTATAATGATTTTCGCATCTTTTTCTGCTTTATCTACAACTTTAAGTGCATTGATTAATGCTGCAAGTACGACGATTGCTGTTCCGTGTTGATCGTCATGAAATACAGGTATATCTAATTCTTCTATTAAACGCTTCTCTATTTCAAAGCAACGAGGTGCTGAAATATCTTCTAAATTGATACCTGAGAAATTAGGTTGTAATGCTTTAATAATTGAAATGATTTCTTCAGTATCTTTCGTGTCTAATGAAATTGGAAAAGCATCAACATTCGCAAGTTTTTTAAAGAGAATGCTCTTACCTTCCATAACAGGTATGGCTGCTTTTGGACCGATATCACCTAAACCTAGTACTGCTGTTCCATCTGTAATAACTGCAATCATGTTACCTCTTGCAGTTAATGTATTTACTTTTGTTTCATCTTCAGCAATTGCTCTACATACTGCAGAAACACCTGGCGTATAGACAACACTTAAGTCTTCTTCTGAAGTCACATCTACTTTGCTCGTGATTTCAATTTTACCTGCGCGTTCTTGATGTAAATTTATAGATTCACCGTATTCATTACTTTCAGTCATTTTTAATTACTCCTTATTTATTTATATTTAGCTTAATAATTTTAATAAAAGTGATGCTAAGATTACGGTAGATACACCACCGATTCTAGTAGCAACTTGTGCAAACGGCATTAATGCCATACGTTTAGACGCTGATAATATCGCAACATCTCCTGTACCACCTAAGCCACTATGACAACCTGTTACGATGGCTGCATCAACGGGATACATCTTCATTAATTTTCCTACGAAATATCCAGATAATATCATGACAAATACAACTGACGCACATACGATAACGTATGCTGGTGTTACAATCTTCACAACATCTTCTAAAGGAATATAAAGCATACCGAGACCGACCATTAACGGCCAAGTTAAACTTGTTGAAATAAATTTGTATAAATTATGCGCACCGTCTTCCATTTTGTGTGGCATCACTTTAAGACACTTAATTAGTGTCGCAAATAAAATCATAATAACCGGTCCTGGGACACCAATGAATTTCTGACCAAGTGTACCAACAATAAAGAATGTACAAGCAATGAGTAAACCTGCACCCATTAGCGAGAAATCAATGACTTTCTCTTTCTCTTCATGAACTTCATTACCATCTTCAGATTTTACTAATTTCCCATTTCCTGAAAGATGTTTTTTCTTTTCACCTAAACGCATCATAAGCCCTGCACTGACAACTGCGAAGATATTCCCAATAACAGCTGCTGGAATCATTTGAGATACGAATGATTCTGCTGATCCACCTAAAATAGATGAATATGCAATAGATAATGGAAGTATCCCTTCACCGATACCGCCACCGATAATTGGAACAACGATATAGAAGAAAGTATGTTGTAAATCATATCCAAACAATAATCCAACTAACATACCTGCTACGACAGCTAATACTGTACCCACTATTAAAGGTACAAACATGCGTGTGAAACCTTGAATTAACATTTTTCTATTCATGCCTAAAATACTGCCGACTACTAAACAAGAAATATAGAAATACAAGAAATTAGACGTCTTCATCAAAGTCGTAACGGCTTCCATTGAAGAGGTATTAATCACGTTTAAAAATACTAAAATAGAAGGTACAAGCAATGCTAATATAGCTGGTCCACCTATTTCTTTTAATATAGGAATTCTCTGCCCTAAATCGCCAAGCAATATTCCTAAAATCATGATGACAGCAAATCCACCAATCATATCTGCTGGTAAAGTATTATATACAGATGCTGTTAATATAATTGCAGCTAAGACAATGTATAACGGTAATGGTAATACACCAATTTTAGCTTTCATTAATTTTTCCCATAAGCTTTTTATATTATTTTGGATAGGTAACTCACTCTCGGTAACCGCTTCCAAATTGGTCTTCGTATTCATTTTTATCCCCCTTAATTGATATAAATTCATTTTATGAAAACGCAACCAAAAATTATAGCTTATGAAATTTTAATTATCTTTTTGTAATTAAAAAAACCAAACGAACTGAATCGTTTGGTTTTTAATTTAGATATATCATGACATATATCCTTGTAAATATTTTAAGTTGTCTTTGTTTAACTTGTAGAAGTATATCGGTCGGCCAATACCATATGTTAAAGATTCTTCCAGCACTTCAATATCTGTTAAGAATTTTAAATATTTTCTTACAGATACTCTTGAAATATTAACTGCTTTAGAAATATCATCTGTTGAAAATGCATGATCTTCAAAGTCATTCATCTTCTCAATGATGCTTTGTAATGTTTCTTTTGTGACGCCTTTTGGCAATTTCAGTTCTGAATCATCTGTAACAACTTGTTTATTCAAGAACTCTGCATCAATATCTGCTTGTTTAATTTGCTGATTATCTTTAAAGAAAGTCTGTCCTTGTTTGTATTTAAGTAAAGACTGCTTAAATCTTTCGAATTCAAATGGTTTAATTAAATAATCTACCGCGCCATATCTGAAAGCTGTCTGAATATCTTCAGCATCTGTAGCAGCTGTTATTAATATCGCATCTACTTGATAACCTTGTTCTCTTACATATTTCAAAAAAGTTAAGCCATTTTCTTCTGGCATGTATATATCTAACAATAATAAATCGATCTTCTTTGACTGAATGACTTCCATTGCTTCTGTCACATTCTGTGCAAAATCAACTAACGCTTCAGGATCTACTTTTTCTATAAATTGACGATTGATTTGTGCAACCATTGGGTCATCTTCAACTATAAGTATATTTAACATTTATCTTCGTCCTTTTTCGGATAGTTTATAACAACTGAGAACTGTACATTTCCTGCTTCATGCGCATTGATTGATATTTGACCATCAAGCTTTTCAACACTTTGTTGAACGAGGTGTAAACCATACCCTCTATTCTCTCCTTTAGAAGAATAGCCTTTTTCAAATATATGTTCATCTAGTTCATGACTTAGACCCACGCCTGAATCTATCACATCTATCATTAATTGATCTTGTTTATAGTTCAAGTCTACGTCAATTGTTTTCTTTTTAAGTGATGATGATACTAATGAGTCTATACTATTATCAATTAAATTACCGATAATTGTAATCACTTCATGCGTAATATGTGAATCTTTCGGTTCTGGTATCGTAGCATGATTAACTATAGAAAGCTTGATTTGTTGTTCGCGCGCCAAACTAAGTTTACCAATTAAGAAACCAGCTAGTGCAGCATCTTTAACTTTCGATGTGATATCTCCACTTTCTTGACTACCGAGTTCAACAATTTCACGTATGTACTGCTTTAAATCATCGTAATGTTCCATCTGCAACATACCAGAAATCACATGCAATCTATTACTAAATTCATGCGACTGGGCTCTTAACGTATCTGCATACGTCCGAACACCTACCAACTGCTCTGATAATTTATGCACTTCTGTCTTATCCCTAAACGTCGATATCGCACCTACTATGTCATTATTCACAATTAACGGTACTCTATTAACCAATATCTTCACACCATTAATATCTTGCTCTTTATCAAGTTCAGGCTTTCCAAGCTCAACAATCTTAGGCAATTGCGTCGAAGCCATATAATCATTAATTGGCATACCTATAGGATCACCCTTAAGACCTGCTTTCTTAAAAATATCCATTGCAGACTTATTAACCAAATTAATTTTACCTTCTTTATCAACTGCTACAATCCCTTCATGAACAGACTGTAACATCGTATTACGTTCACCTAGAATTTTCGCAATATGAGAAGGTTCAAGTCCTAACAAAATACGCTTAATATAAATCGATAATAAATACGCACCGATAGCACCTACAATTAAACCAATCACAGATCCAATGATAATTTTCTTATTGCCATCTGCCAAAGCTTCATACACCGTCTGCATAGGCACACCAACTGATACCGCACCCACTTGTTTACCATCAGCATAAATAGGCGTAAAAGCACGCATCGTTAAACCAAGCGTACCTTTCGCAATAGAAGAACTAGACTTACCATGTAAGACTTCTCCTTCATCGCCACCTTTAAAATGCTTACCAATCAACTTCTCATTCGGGTGAGACTTTCTAATACCATTCATATCCATGACAACAATAAAACTCACGTCCGTTGTTTTTTGAATCTTAGACGTATAATCTTGGATTTTATGATCATCACTATCCTCAGCCAAAGACTTCTGCACAACCTCAGAACCAGCAATCGCCTTACCAATAACCTCCGCCTTCTCCTTTGTCGTACTATGAATCGTATCCTTAATCGTATTACTGATTAATAAACACGTAATTAATAAAGAAAATAGCACCACAATACAAACCACAATAATCACAAGCGTACTCAACTTTAATCTTTGCTTCTTCAAAACATAACCGCCTTTAGTAAACATTACAAATGTTATTAATTATTAAGAATATATCATATTCTTAGTTTTCATATAATAAATCATTGGAAATTATCTAAAGTTGAATTTTTATGGATCGTAATTTTACATTTTATTAACCTTGAGAACAATTTTTGATAAAATATAGACAAATATCATAATTTTTGGAGGTAATATTTTGAAAAAACAAATCGAAGTTGTAGGTGCAATTATCTTTAATGATGATAAGGTACTTTGTGCACAAAGAAATGAAAATATGAGTTTACCTCTTATGTGGGAATTCCCTGGCGGTAAAATAGAAAAAGGTGAATCTGAAATAGAGGCTTTGAAACGAGAGATCAGTGAAGAAATGTTATGTGATCTTGAAGTTGGTGATAAAGTTACTTCTACTTCTTATGAATATGACTTTGGAATTGTTAACCTTCATACATATAAATGTAAATTGAAAGAAAAAATGCCTACACTTACTGAACATAAAAGTATTCAATGGCTTGATGTTAAAGATCTTGAAACTTTAGAATGGGCACCGGCCGATATACCTGCTGTCAAAATCATTGTAGATGAGGTATAAATATGAACAATTTATTAGAAGACTTTAATCAGTCGCTACACAAAGGGTTTATAGATCGTACAATTTCACATAAAGGTAATTTCATGCCGAAATTATTAGTTAATAATAATGAAGAAAATGTACTTTCTACTATTATTAATGAACTGCATAAATGTAAGACATTCACGATTTCAGTCGCTTTTATCACAGAAGGTGGATTAGCAAGTTTAAAATCGCATCTATATGATTTAGACAAAAAAGGTGTTCGAGGTAAAATTATTACTTCGAATTATTTGGGGTTCAATACGCCTAAAATGTATAAAGAATTATTAAAGCTTAAAAATGTAGATGTAAAATTAACTGGTGTTAATGGATTTCACGCTAAAGGTTATGTATTTGACCATGAACATTATTCGTCCATGATTGTCGGAAGTTCTAATTTAACTTCTAACGCTTTAAAAGTTAACTACGAACATAATATCTTACTTTCTACTCAAAAGAATGGCGACCTCGTTTATAATATTAAAGCACAATTTGATGAACTATGGCATAATAGTACCCCTCTTTCTGATGAATGGATTCAAGATTATGAGAAGACATATGATGCCCGTAATTTAAAAGAAGCACAACGCATTACCGAGCAACAAAATGAAATCCAAAAAAATATTGATGCAGCAGTTAGAATCGAACCTAACATTATGCAAAAAGAAGCATTACATTCATTAGCTGAACTCAGAAAAGAGCATAAAGATAAAGCACTGATCATTTCAGCTACTGGTACAGGAAAAACAATTCTCTCTGCATTAGATGTGAGAAGTTACAATCCTAATCAATTTCTATTTATCGTTCATAATGAAGGTATTTTAAAAAGAGCTATTCAAGAATTTAAAAAAGTACTGCCATTCGCACAAGATAAGGATTTTGGCTTATTAACAGGGAAACAAAAGAATACTAACGCTAAATATTTATTTGCAACGATTCAAACATTATCTAAAGAAGATGTTTTTATGCAGTTTGATGAAAAGTACTTTGATTATATCGTTTACGATGAGGCGCATCGCTCTGCTGCCTCATCATATCAAAAGGTATTCAATTACTTTACACCTGATTTTGTACTTGGTATGACCGCAACACCTGAAAGAACCGATAATTTAAATATATTTGAAATGTTTGATTACAACATCGCTTATGAAATTAGATTACAAAAAGCGCTAGAAAGTGAAATACTCTGTCCCTTCCATTATTTCGGTGTCACAGACTATGTGCTTAATGGTCAATCTACAGATGATTACAGTAATTTAGCAGATTTAACTTCTGATGAAAGAGTTAAACATATTCTAGAAAAGACTCAATACTATGGATACTCTGGTGACACACTTAAAGGACTTATTTTCGTTAGTAGAAAAGATGAAGCATGGGAGCTCGCTAATAAATTAACTGCTCTTAACGTACCTTCACTTGCATTGACTGGTGAAGACAACATGGATAAACGACAAGAAGCAATCGAACAACTAAAATCAGGAGAAATCAATTACATTATTACCGTTAACTTATTTAACGAAGGTATTGATATCGCACCTGTAAATCAGATTGTCATGTTAAGGGAAACAGAATCAAGTATTATCTTTATTCAACAGCTTGGTAGAGGCTTAAGAAAAGCAGAAAACAAAGAATATTTAACGGTTATTGATTTTATAGGTAACTATAAGAAAAACTACCTCATTCCAGTCGCATTATCTGGTGATCAATCACAAAATAAAGATAATTACAGAAGATTTATAGCGGATAATACTGCATTAACAGGTGTTTCTACTATCAACTTTGAAGAAGTAGCTAAGAAACAAATATATGATTCACTGAAACAAGTCAACTTGAGTTCAGCAGCTCACATTAAACAGGCATTTAATGAAGTTGAACAAAGAATTGGTCGAACGCCATTATTAATGGATTTCATTAGACAGAATTCTATAGATCCTAGCGTGATATATTCTAGTGACAGTACTTATAATAACTATCATGAATTCATAGTCAGATTCAAGAAAACTGAAGACACATTAACTAAAAATGAAAGTCTCAACTTAACGTTCTTGTCTCGAGAAATCGCACCAGGCTTAAAAAACGTTGATTATACAATTTTAGAAGCTATTATTAGAAGACCTCATAAAATACATGAGCTACTACCAATCGCACAACAAATTGATTCAAACGTTACAAACGATGACATTCAGACAACCTTGAAAATTTTAGACCATCGTTTCTTTAGCGTTACAATAAACAAAACGTATGGTAGCCCTATTATCAACATAATCGATGATGAGGTTAGACTGACCGATACATTTTCATCAGCACTAGAAAAAACAGTATTCAAAACATACGTTGATGACATTATTGAATTAGCTAAATACAATAACATGGTACATCACGGTAACCAAAACGGCTTACTACTATATAACAAATATACAAGAAAAGACTTCGTTAAATTACTAAACTGGAAATCTGATGAGTCCGGAACAATAAACGGCTATAAATTCGGAAATAATACTTTACCCATTTTCATTACATATCATAAACAAGATGATATCAGTGATAATACAAAGTACGAAGATGAATTCCTAAGTCCCGACGAACTCAAATGGTTTACAAGAAGTAATCGTACATTAGAATCAAAAGAAGTCCAAAAAATCTTAGCACATCAAAAAAATAATATAGACATGTATATCTTTGTAAAGAAAGAAGACGTGGCAGACGGAAAAGAATTTTATTACCTGGGAAAAGCCCACTACATTAAAGATTCAGCAGAACAAACAATCATGCCAAATGCGAAACAACAAAATATCGTCACAATGACATTATCTATGGAATCACCTGTAAAAGACGAAATATATAGATATATCATAGAGGCGTAGGGAAGAGTCTAGGACATCATTGTTCTAGACTTTTCAATTCTCTACAAATATTTCTCCAACACTATTTCATCTCGAATTGGAATTCCGTTTTCTGCAAATTGTGGAATGGATGGCTTTTGTTTTCTTGCTTTTTCTACTGCATTTGGAATAACTTTTCTGATGTTATATCCTCTTTTTTGATAGAACTTCAAAGCATTTAAGTTATCATTTGTTGTTATGACTGAAATGTTTGTTATATCCTTTTCCTCAGATATTTCTTCTAACTTTTTCAACAATTGACTTCCTATTCCTACATTCTCCCTAAAACTATCCAATGAAATAATTTCTATTTGATCATTTCTTATTATATATGTAATCACACCAATTATTTCCGCTTCATCGTACGCAACAAATCCTGGTAAATCTGATAATTGATATGTTCCTGAAGAGACAACCATTTCATCATCACCCCAGTTATCAATATACAAATCGATGAGTACTTGTTTATTGATGTCATTAGTATGAATCACTTTCATTGTTAATCACCTGCTTCTTATACTTTAACCAAATTATATTAAATACTCTTTAATTTGTGCTATGAGCACTAAATTATTACAAAAAAATAACCATTCCCAACTTTGATACACTCCCCTAAAAGCAGACACTTTAAATATAAAAAGTGGACTATATTATGCACTAACCCCATGATGGTAGTGACCCCCCAAAGTTAGAGTTTCCATTATGCTATTAATTGGCTGGATTGAGTTCGGTATTGTACTGGACTTCGTCCAGCCAAT
>NZ_JAJNIU010000040.1:0-8314 GCF_022386355.1 Mammaliicoccus sp. L-M44
ACGCTCTCTTCTCATAAAAAGACCACCTACTTTCTTAATTTTAACAATACTTCTCTTTAAAGAAGTTGTCCAATTAAGTGTAGACGGTCCACAAAAGTAGCTGGAATTGTAACTAAGGGGTGCCATAGTAACAAAAGTGGGTAGAATTGTAACTAAGGGGAGCCATAGTAACAAAAGTCGGTGGAATTGTAACTAAGGACGGTCATAGTAATATAATTCGCATTGGTCTAGACTTTCTTTCTCAATGAAATTTTAGAGCATTATTATGTTAAAGTGTAAACATTCAATCGTTTAATTTATTAAACAGATGGGAGGAAAATCTTGAAAAATACTGAAGAGTTAAAGAAATTAGCGGATGAGTTTCAAGAATGCCAGAGCATACTTGTAGCAATTGGTGATGAAACACGTCAATCAATTGTGTTAGCTCTGATTGAAGTAGGATGTAATGAAGGGATGCGAGTCGGAGAAATTACTAAGAAAACCCACTTATCTCGCCCCTCAGTATCGTATCATTTAAAAATCTTAAAAGAAGCCAATATTGTAACTGTAGAAAAAATAGGTACAAAAAATTTTTATTATATTAACCCTGAAAATACTAGTATTAAATCATTACAAGTAATGATTAATCATATGAATCAATATATTGAGAGTTATCATATTCCAAAAAAGGAAAGTGAGTTTTAATATGATGAAAAAACTAGAAACAAAATTAGAAACGAAAAATTTTATGTCTAAAAATCGTTTTTATAAAGCATCAATGAGTGAAACATTAGGTAATCGATACAATAGTCCAACAAAAAATATAGTGAATTTATACAGTCGTTGGTCTAATGGTGGATCGGGCATACTGATGACCGGTAACGTTATGGTAGATCGTAATGCATTAGGCGAACCAGGAAACATTGTTATAGAAGATGAAAGAGATATAACTTTGTTGAAAAATTGGGCAAAAGTGGGAACTCAAAACAATAATCATTTGTGGATGCAGATTAATCATCCAGGTAAACAGTCACCTAAAAATTTATCTAAAGAACCAGTAGCCCCTAGTTCAATTCCTGTAGGAGGAAATTTGTCGAATGTTTTTAATCACCCACGCGCATTAAAGCATGATGAAATTTTAGAAATTATAAAGCGTTTTGGAAACACAGCATATATTGCAAAAAAAGCAGGCTTTACTGGTGTACAAATTCATGCCGCACATGGTTATCTTATTAATCAATTTTTATCACCTTTCCACAACAAACGAAATGATGCATGGGGAGGTAGCCTTGAAAATCGTATGCGTTTTTTAATGGAAGTTTATCATGAAATAAGACGTCGTACAGGTGAACAATTTCCTATTGCTGTTAAGTTAAATTCTGCAGATTTTCAACGTGGTGGGTTTACAGAAGAAGACTCAATGAAAGTTCTAAAAGCTATCGATAAAGCTGGAATTGATTTAATCGAAATTTCAGGGGGTAATTATGAAAATCCTGTTATGTTTGAAGGAAGTAATATCCGTGAGAGTACCAAAAAACGTGAAGCTTATTTTTTAGATTATGCAGATAAAGCGAGAAAATTAGTGAATACACCAATTGTTGTAACTGGTGGTTTTCGATCGGCTGAGGGTATGGAGGCTGCAATTAATAGTGGTTCGATTGATATGGTAGGTATTGCTAAACCTTTAGTAATTAATCCTGATTTACCAAACCAAATAATAAATGGGACATATATAACACCGGACTTACCAAGAATTACAACTAACGTTAAATTTATAGATAAAAAATTAGGGTCAATGATAGAACTTAGTTGGTATGAGGCTCAATTTTATTTAATGGCACATGGAAAAATCCTAATCTTAAATTGAATATATGGAGAGCTTTATGGATAACTTTTAAGAAAAATGGGATAATTTCCTTTACTAAAAGACGTTAAATTTAATAATTTTAAAAAGAGTGAATAATTATGAATTATAAACATCAAATTGCATGGAAAAAATTGAATCTAAATTACCTGAAAAATTTCATTTTACAGAAGAATATGAGCCGAATGAAGAGTGGTGGGATTGGAAAGGACATCATGTACATTTGGACACGTTTAGAAATGAAAACGCAGATGTCAAAATAATTTTATTACATGGTGTTGGCACTAATGGTAGACAACTGTCTTTAATAGCAGGAGGGCCATTAGCAAAGAAAAATTATGAGACAATAGCAATTGATATGCCAACATATGGCATGACCCAGGTTAAAAAGGGAGAGATTGTCACTTATGATGATTGGGTAAATTTAGCTTCTGATTATATAGATGAAGAAAGTAAAAAAGATACACGCCCTATCTTTTTATATGGGTTAAGTGCTGGTGGTATGGAAAAATTTCATGTTGCTGCCAAAAATAAAAAAGTTAAGGGTATTATTGGTATGACATTTTTAGATCAGCGTAAACAAATGATAAGAGATGCGACTGCTCATGATATTTTAATGAGCAGGATAGGTATCCCAGCTGCAGGATTAATGAGAAAAATCGGTCTTGGATTTATAAGAATTCCTATGAAAATAGCTTCTAAGATGTACACTTTAGTTAACAATGATACAATACTAAAAATAATGTTAAATGATAAGTCGTCTGCGGGAAATTTAGCAACAATGACTTTCTTAGATTCATATGGTAATTATAAACCAGAAGTGGAACCTGAAATGTTCGATACTTGTCCCGTGTTATTAACACAACCAAGCTTAGACCGATGTACACCAAAATATTTGAGTGTTCCATTTTTATCCGAATTAAAAAAAGTCGAACACGAGATTATAGATTTACAAAATGGAGGTCACTATCCTGTAGAACAACCTGCATTAGATGAGTTAGTAGAAGCTATTGATAATTTTATAAAAAAATATAAATAACGCCACTCAATCTACTTGAGTGGCGCTTTTAAAAATTATTTCTTATATTGGTGTTTTGTTAAATCAATGTCTTCTAGTTTGATAATTTTTGATTTCGTTGTGAATTTATGAATAAAGTATACTACGAAACCTAATATAATCGGTAAGAATGATTCGATTAATACTGGGAAGTTCAATGTCATAATGCTATCAAATGATTGACCGATTAATAAGAATGCTATAACAGCGATTACGATAATTGGACCTAATGGATATAAAGGTGCTTTATATTCAAGTGTATCTGTTGCTGATTTGCCTTGTTTCTTAATGGCCATTCTTAATCGGATATGACTGATTATACTCATTAACCAAACTAAAGTAACAAGTGCGCCTAACATATTCAATAATCTATAATAACCATCTGCATTAATCGTTGCATATACGATAGAAACGAATATTAATACGATTGTGACACATAATGAAACGAATGGCATATTGTTTCTATTTAAGTTATTGATAAACTTAGGTGCTTGCTTATGTTGTGCAAGTGAGTAAAGTAATCTACTTGTAGCATATAAGCCTGAGTTACCAGCTGAAATGAGTGCTGTTAAAATAACTGCATTAATTATTGAAGCAGCGAATGCTATACCAACTCTATCAAATACGATTGTAAACGGACTTTGTGTTACAGTGTTTGATTTATTTAATAACAATGGATCAGTATATGGAATAATTGCTGCAATCACAGCGATTGCTAAAATATAAAATAATAAAATTCTCCAGAATACTTGTCTAATTGCTTTTGGCATGGATTCTTTAGGATTTTCAGATTCACCAGCTGTTACGGCTACTACTTCTGTACCACCGAAGCTAAATCCAGCAACAAGTAGTACACCTAAGAAACCAGAAATACCATTTACGAATGGTGCTTCTTTATAAGTGAAGTTTGATAGTCCAAGTGGTTCATTACCGCCTAAGATTCCAAATATCACAAGTACACCAACTATTAAGAAGATTATAATAGTTGCGACTTTAATAAAACTTAACCAATATTCAGCTTCACCAAATGCTTTAACAGTAAATGCATTGAGTAAGAATAGAATAACTAAGAAAATAATGCTCCATACAAACGGGTTAATATTTTGGAATATATCCCAGTATGTAATAATTTTTGCTGCAGTTAATATATCCACGCTTGTTACCAGTGCCCAAATTACCCAATATAGCCAACCAACAGTAAATCCTGCTGATGGATCAATAAATCTACTTGAGTAAGCACTAAATGAACCAGAAACTGGATAAAATGTTGCAAGTTCACCTATAGCTGTCATTAAAAAGTAGAGCATAACACCAATGATTGAATAAGCTATAAGTGCGCCGCCAGGTCCTGCTTGAGTGATGACTGCACCACTGGCCATAAATAAACCAGTACCAATCGAACCACCAATGGCGATCATTGATATGTGCCTAGTCTTTAATCCTCGTTTCATTTCTTCCATATAATTCACCTTGCTTTCTAATTGTACAATTTATCTGTAAATAAAATATACATATTATTTTATTAGTATTTCAGTAAATAAGCAACAAAAACTTTTAACGCATAAATGCTTTAAAGCCATAAAGTAACAGTATATAAAAATAGAAGTCATTTCAAATGTATGAATTGACTTCTTTGTCGTATATTTTCTTATAGAATAAGAAATTATTTAGTTTCGCGGTGTAAAGTGTGACGACCTAATCTTGGACAGTATTTTTTCATTTCAATACGTTCAGGATTTGTACGTTTGTTTTTAGTTGTAATATAATTTCTGTCGCCACATTCAGTACATGCTAACGTGATATTGACACGCATGTTCATCAGCCTTTCTATTCAGTAATCGTTACGTTTTATAATTTTAGCATAATATAAATGAGTTTTCAATGCAAAAATATGTGTATTATATAATTGCGATATGATGTGTAAAAGCGTATATTGTTATAATTAAAACAAATAATAACGTAGGAGTTAAAATATGAAAAAAATATATATTATAGTTGGTGCTTTATTAACGATGGCACTTATACTTTCAGGTTGTAACAACCAAACATCATCAAATGACAAAATCAAAATTTATGCAACTAACTTTCCTTATGAAAGCTTTGCTAAACAAATTGGTGGAAAATATGTAGATGCAAATTCTATTTACCCGAGCGGCACGGATTTACATAATTATGAACCAACACAAAAAGAAATGCTTAATATTGCTAAAAGTGATTTGTTTATATATTCTTCAAATGAATTAGATCCAGTAGCTAAAAAAATTAGTTCTACTATTAAAAGTGATGATCACAAATTAGAGGCGGTTGCTAATTTGAAAGAAAGTCATATTTTAGAACATCATCATGAACATGGTGAAGAAGAAGAGCATGAACATGAGCACGAAGACGAAGAAAGTGCTAACGATCCACATATTTGGTTGGATCCAATTGTTAATAAAGAAGCGGCTAAATCTATTAAAGATAAACTCGTACAAAAGGATCCTGATCATAAAGAATATTATCAAAAAAATTATCAAAATCTCATTAAAGATATAAACGAGATTGATGAAAGTTTACAAAACGTTACGAAAGATACAAAAAGAGATACTGTATTTATTTCTCATGATTCTCTAGGGTATTTAGCTAACAGATATCACTTTAAACAAAAAGGTGTCACAGGCATGAATAATGAAGAACCAACTCAAAAAGAAATTCTAGAAATTATTAAAGATATTAACAACTCGAAATCACCATATATTTTATATGAGCAAAATGTTAGTTCAAAAATGACAGATATTATAAAGAAAGATACGAAAAGTAAACCGCTAAAATTTCATAATTTAGAAGTATTAACTAAAGATGAAGCCAAACAAAAAAATATTTCATATCAGTCTTTAATGGAAGAAAATATCAAAACTCTTGATAAAGCTCTAAATAAATAACATTTATAGTATTATTTCGTTTACTTTTACTACTTAACCATGTATAGTAACTAATGGATTATTATTAATAGTTGTGAAAGAGGTTATTGATATGAAAATTTTTGATTATGAAGATGTACAGTTAATACCAAATAAATGTATAGTAGAAAGCCGTTCTGAATGTGATACTACTGTAAAATTTGGTCCAAAGACATTTAAATTACCAGTAGTACCTGCAAATATGCAAACAGTCATGAATGAAGAACTAGCTGAATGGTTTGCTAGTAATGATTATTTTTATATCATGCATCGTTTTGATGAAGAAGGACGTATTCCATTTATCAAAAAAATGCAAAGCCAAAACTTCTTCGCCTCAATTTCTGTAGGTGTTAAAGACAATGAATATACTTTTATAGAACAACTTTCTAATGAAGGGCTTGTTCCTGAATATATAACAATAGATATTGCACACGGTCATTCTGAGCAAGTTATAAGAATGATTAAACATATTAAACAACATATTCCTGAAACATTTGTAATTGCAGGTAATGTTGGTACGCCTGAGGGTGTTCGTGAACTTGAAAATGCGGGTGCTGACGCAACAAAAGTTGGTATCGGACCAGGTAGAGTATGTATTACTAAAATTAAAACTGGATTTGGTACTGGTGGATGGCAATTAGCTGCAATTAACGCTTGTAGCAAAGCTGCTAGAAAACCAATGATCGCTGACGGTGGTATTAGAACGAACGGTGATATTGCTAAATCTATTAGATTCGGTGCAAGTATGGTAATGGTTGGTTCATTATTTGCTGCACATGAAGAATCTCCAGGTGAAACAGTTGAATTAGAAGGTAAACTATATAAAGAGTATTTCGGTAGTGCATCTGAATTTCAAAAAGGTGAACGTAAAAATGTAGAGGGTAAAAAGATGTTTGTTGAACATAAAGGCTCTCTAAAAGATACGTTAATTGAAATCGAACAAGATTTACAAAGTTCTATTTCTTATGCAGGTGGAAAAGATCTACATTCTATTACAAAAGTAGACTATGTAATTGTTCGTAATTCAATATTTAATGGTGATAGTGATCGCGGCTAAAACAAGTGAGGTGACGACTTGAGAAAAGTATTCTTTTTATTTATGTTGCTATTATGCTTAACACTTATCAAGCCAGTCCCAGAATCAGATTTGTCTAGACAAATTGGGCAAAAAGTATTGAATGTTCAACAAGGATTACAACACGAAGAAACAGCTAAGAAAGTTGAACTGAAGACACCAGATGACCAAGAATTTGCGATTAATAATATTCAAATCAATCAAACAAAGAGCGAAGTAGAAAAGAAACTTGGTAAACCTAAGCGTATAACTGCTAATGAATATAACGAGAAATGGCATGTGTATCATAACGACTATCATGAATTTGTAATGGTAAGTTATGATCATGACAAAGTAACTGGTTTATATACAAACCAAGACCTTATAACTTCTAAAAAAGGTATTACAAGTAAAATGAACAAAGATAAAGTTCGTTCTATACTTGGAGAACCTGAAAAAGCAATAGAAAAAGACAAAGTGAAACTCATACAAAATGATGAAGATTATGATGTTTTCAAATTTGATAACATCTATACAACCGTGTTTTATGATAAACATGAAAATAATCAAATTAAAGGTATCATGCAGATTGCATCATCAACTGAAGATAAACGAACGAATCAGTATCATGCAGCTTCTGATGAATACAAAAAAGCTTTAGAATTACAAAACTTTGATCTTGTAAATGCTGAACGTGTACAGTTTGGTTTACCTACATTAGCTTATAATGAGCGTGTTAGTGAAACTGCAAGAAAGCATAGCCAAGACATGGTGAATAACGATTATTTTGATCATAATAACAAACAAGGTATGTCTCCATTTGATAGATTAGATCGAGATGGTTTTAATTATGTTACTGCTGGGGAAAACTTGGCTTATGGTCAAATCAGTAGTATATATGCACATCATGGTCTTATGAATTCACTTGGACATAGAAAAAACATTTTAAATAAAGATTATAAAGAATTAGGTGTAGGTGTTGATATCGGCGAAGAATTACAGCCATATTGGACGGAGAACTACATCACGCAACAATAGAAAAGAGATAAATGATATTATCTTATCAACGTTGATATAATTAAATCGAGAAAAGTCAATATTTCATATTTCCTTAAATGTTTAACACATGTTGTTTCTAGTAATTTTGATTGGTGAAATAACATATAAAGGGGTAGTTTTACATGGAAAATAAAGAAATAAAACGAAAAGATTTAGATGTCTTAGAACGTATTAAAGAATTATTAAATAAAAAAGATGTATCATAAATATATGACAAGTAAAGAAAGAACTCGATAAAGGGAATATGAAAAAAGGAGATGCGTTCGCATCTCCTCAGAGTGTCGACAAAGTCTTAGACTTTGCCGGCATTTTTTTATGCGCATGCTTTCCGCGGGCATGTTCTCAGCCTGTAGTCTTCGAAT
>NZ_JAJNIU010000041.1:0-7287 GCF_022386355.1 Mammaliicoccus sp. L-M44
TAGTTTAATCATGATTTTAGTGGAAAATATTAATCCATATAAAAAAACAAACTGAACTTATAAATTTAAGTTCAGTTTGTCCACAGTCTGAAGCAAGCGACTAGGTCGCTTGCTTTTTCTTATGGCTTAATAGTAGGTATAGTAATCATAAAGGTAGTACCTTTAGTCATATTTGTAAATACGCTAATTTCGCCTTCCCAATCTTCAATGAGTTTCTTACTTAAATATAAACCGAGACCACTACCAGATTCTTTCGTTGTAAAGAAAGGATCGAATATCTTTTGTTGTGTCTCTTTAGACATTCCAGTACCGTTATCTTTAAATATAATCGTCGCTTGTTTTGCATGTGTATGTTGTAATTGAATTTCAATTTCTGGTTGTTCAACATCTAATAAAGCATCTTTAGCATTTTGAATGAGATTGATAAGAATTTGTTTTAATTGATCTTCTGAAATAAATGCATAGATAGGGCTATCAGGTAATGTTAAAGCAATATTAATGTTATGTTGTTCAAGTTCATACTTCAAAAATTGTGAAACTTCTTTGATAGATTGATTAATATCGACATTTGAATAGGCAAGGTTAGTTGGCTTTCCTAAAAATAAAAACTGTGTCACGATATTATTAATTCTATCTAGTTCTTCTGAAATGATATTAAAGTGATGATCTTGTTTATCTTTATCATATTTCATTCTCGTTAGTTCGATAAAGCCATTAATGCTTGTAAGTGGATTTTTAATTTCATGTGCTGTATTGGCAGCAAGTGTACCTATTAATCTAAGTTTTTCATTATTAGCTTGTTCGATGACTTTTTCATGTTCTAATCGTTCGGATCTATTTTTTAATATAAGTGTCACAATAGATAATAATAAAAATACCACTAAAAATATAAAAATGCTCGGTAAAATTATGCGCGTTATAAAATTATACTGTCCGCTAATTGTTAATGAGATTGGTAATTGATCATATAAATATGTTACGGATTTAGAGTGTTTATATTCTTTTCCAACTTGATAGATTTCAGTACCATCGATTCCATTAACTTGAATGTGATATCTTTTAGAAATTAAATTAATTTCATTTTTGAATGAAGACATATTGATTTCTGAAGCAACAGTGTAGTCTTTATTTTGAACTTTTAAATGATTCGTTAATAATAATGTATTGGCATTTTTTAATGAGATTTTTTCACTGCTTAAACTAGAATTAGCTGTAAAAGGAAATTGAAACTTATATTTGTTAAAATCTTCAAGAGAGGTATAATCAGCGCCTTTAGAGTCATAGACGATTTGTTTTTGATCATTCAATATATAAATATGGTCGATCCAAGTGTATCTGATGTGATTATCTTCTAAAAATTGATTAATAAATTTTTCATTGCGGCTGTTAGATAAAATAGTCGTTAAAGATTCAGAGATGCTATTTGATTCATTTATAAATGTATTAATTTTTAAGTTTACAATTTCTTTCGTCGTTTCTAATCTTTGATTCACTCTATTTGTATAATTTTTATTTATAATAATACCAATCATTAATGAAATGACTAAAGCGATAGCAAAATTAATGATGATTAATTTATTAAATGATTTCATTATTGCCTCCAAGTTTATTGTTTACTAATAGAGTATATTATGATTAACAATTATTGCCAATACATATTAAATAAATTTTCTATCCAAATGGTCGTAAACTGCCCTAACAGTATTTAAAAATGGTAAAATAAATAAAAAAGGTGGGGATAGCATTGAATACGAATGAAACCATAACAATTGATTTATTAGCTACTTCTGACTTACATGGACAAATAGGAAAAAGTGGTATTAGTGGTAACATTCTAAAGATGGCCACTTACGTTAAACATAAACGCAAAACCAATCACCACGTCTTATTGTTAGATAATGGTGGCATGTTGTCAGGTTCAATGTTTGCTTTTTATTATGCTCAAATTGCCCCATATAAGAGAAATCCAATGATTAAAGTGATGAATGAAATGCAATTTGATGCAAGTGGTGTGAGCCCTGACGAATTCAACTTTGGCTTAGACTTTTTAAATAAATCTATTGCTTTAAGCAGATTTCCTTGGTTAGCAGCAAATATTGAACATAGTAAGACTCGTGAACCATATTTTACAACACCTTATACGATTAAATATGTAGAAGGTATAAAAATAGGCATCATAGGATTCACATCTAGTGGTCTTATGGAAAATAAAAACGTTGAGTTTGAAGACGAAGTCCTTGTTGGTGAGTCTATGACTACAGCAAAAAAATGGGTGAGATATTTACATGAAAAAGAAAGCCCTGACTTCTTGATTATGTTATACCATGGTGGCTTAAACACTTACACAGATAAAAATAATTATAGATCATATTACAGTAACAACGCTGAAAGTATGACAAAAAGTACAGAAGGCGTAAATGTCATTATTACTGGACATCAAGAACATATTGTTGATCTTAAAGTCGAAGAAACACAGTTTATACAACCAGGTAAAGATGCTACGAATATTGTAGATATGTCTATTCAATTCAAAAAAAGAGCAAACTCTGTAGAAATTATCGATACGTCTATTAAGCACGTAGAAATTTCAAGTTATCCTGAAGATAGAGATTTATTGGAACTAACGTATTTCGACCAAAAAGCAGTCCAACATTGGTCTGAACAGAGCGTTGTTGACGTACCTGTTGTGTTAGATTATAAACAATTAACAGACTTATTTATAAAACCGCATAAGTTCATGGAATGTATTCAACAAAGTATGACGAGAGCATTTAAAGAAACTGATTTTGTTTGTGCACAAATTGGGAACCCGACTGGTAAAGGTTTACGTGGCGAGTTACAAGTTAAAGATGTTTATCAATCATATGTACATACTGATAAACCTGTCAAAATTAATTTATCTGGTGCTGAAATAAAGCGCATTATAGAAAGAACTGCTACAGCACTGTATAAAGAAGGGGACACGGTTCAATATAATGACCATATTTTAGAACCGACACTTATGACTGTATGGAAAGGTTTCGAATATACGATTGATTTGAGTAAACCTGTAGGCAGTAGAGTTAACTTAAATAATATTGATTTAGAAGCTACCTATTCAGTTATTATGACGGATTATTTATTTAGACACGTTAATAAGATCATTTCTGAATCAACGTATGAGAGAGCGAAAAAGACTGTCATCGAATATATGATTGAAGAACTGACGGAATCAAAGGGCAAATATGATTTAGAACATCATTTTGAAGTATTATAAAAATATCCCCAAAAAGTTAGCATAATTGCTAAAATTTTTGGGGATTATTTTATTAAATGTATTAGCTAAAAATTATAACGAGTATGATGATTGCTGCAATTTGAGCTACATAAGATGTTACGATTCTTTTCGTGTAGAAATACAATGTAGATAATATGAGTTGTGCTAAAAATATAAACATAAATATAGCTAAATTATCTAAATATAAAAATAGTGAACTAGATGCAAGGGCACTCACAACGATTGCAATAATAGGTTGTGAAAATTTCAGCTGTAACTGATTTTGTAAAATTGTTCTAATATATAACTCATGACAAGGTATAGCAATTACAATTGTTACAAGCATTTGCCACTTATAAAATACGCCAGCATGCATTAATTCTTTTAATAAGGATGCATATGACAAGCCATTATAAATTTGTGATAATAATAGCTGAAGTAGAACTAATATAATGGCACCAATAAGACCATATCCAATTGATTGAAGTAATCGCTTAGATTTGATGTCACGTTGATAAAAGACATAGCTAATGCCCGCAATCAGCATAATACCAGTATATAAGTACCAGAATACTTCTTTTTCACCTTGCATAATGAATAAAATAATGTGAAAAATAATGAAACTAGATATGAACCATATTAATTGAGGATTAATTTGTCTCTTCACTATTATCCCTCTTCAGAAATTATTGTATAACGCTTATGATTCACTACAGTTTTTTCAGGTAACTCTAAACTTTCAAAGTTATCCATAATTGTGATATCTACGATAACTGAGTTTTCATTAATTTTTTCAACTCTACCTCTTAATCCATCTTGAAACTCTATGATATTTCCAACTTCTGCGATTGTCATCTTATTCCTCCTAAATAATACTATGAAACATTATACTAAATAATACCCAGTTTATAAAGTATTAACAAATATACTCTATTTTAACATAAACATATCATACATATGATTAATCAAACATATGGTACTATAATACTTGAGGCTATTTGGGGAGAAAAGAAGGAGGAAATATAATGAAATTTGTAAGTAATAATGGTATTAACGATCCAATGATTAATTTAGCTATGGAGGAATATGTCTTAACTTCTCTTCCTAAAGATAATAGTTATTTCCTATTCTATATTAATCAACCATCTATTATTGTAGGGAAAAATCAAAATACGATTGAAGAAGTTAACCAAGAGTATGTTGAGAAACACAACATCAAAGTAGTAAGAAGAATTTCTGGTGGTGGAGCTGTATATCACGATTTAGGTAATTTAAACTTTAGCTTTGTTACAAAAGATGACGAAGACAGTTTCCATAACTTTGCGAAATTTACACAACCAATTGTTGATGCTTTAAATGAAATGGGTGTTAAAGCAGAATTATCTGGTAGAAATGATATACAAGTCGGGGAAAGAAAAATATCAGGTAATGCAATGGTTAAACAAAAAGATCGCATGTTCTCACATGGGACATTGATGTTAAATAGTGAAATCGAAGAGGTTGTTAATGCACTTCGCGTTAACGAAGCAAAAATAAAATCTAAAGGTATTAAATCTATAAGATCACGTGTCGCAAACATACAAGAGTTCTTAGAAGAGCCAATGGATATTGAAACATTTAAACAACGTATACTTACATCTATCTTTAAACAACAAGGTAGTGAAGATGTTGAAGAGTATCATTTAACAGATGAAGATTGGGATAACATTAATGAACTAAGTAAAAATAAATACCAAAAATGGGAATGGAATTATGGCAAGAATCCTAAATACAACTTTGAAAGAAGTCATAAATTTGATAGAGGACTTGTCCAAATTAAATTAGATGTTAAAAAAGGTAAAATAGAACACGCAGCAATATTCGGTGATTTCTTTGGTGTCGGTGATGTAAAAGATATTGAAGAAGCATTAATAGGTGTTCAACATCAAAAATCATCTATTCAAGAAGCATTAAAAGATATTGATGTTTATCACTATTTTGGAGATATCGCTAAAGAAGAAATTATTAATTTAATGCTATAAACAAATAAAAGAGACTATTTTTGAATGTTTTCAAAAGTAGTCTCTTATTATGTGTTAAATTTTAAATGACAACTCACGATTGTAAATCCTCCAACTGAATTAATTCTTCACTGTATTGTTCAAATAAAGTATTATTACGATTCGCAAGTGCTTCATCAATTAAAACCATTAATTCTCTTTTACGATTTTCACGTAAAGCAGAGTCAATCACAAGCTCAACTGATAAATCATTTAAGTTATTAACAAAAGTTTCTAAACTCTGGTGCTTAACTTGAGAATATTGTTTCATTTTAAACAACCCCTTGACTTTATTTGTTAAAATTATAGCGTATTTATTTTCTAAATGCAATGAATATTCAGAAATTTTAAAAAGTAAATTTATAATTCGAAATCAGTGATAAACTTACTCTATAAATTCATTATATGTTACTATAATCTAATTTCAAATTATTTTGCTCACAATTCAGAATACGGTTGTGAAAGTTTTAAGTAGTCGAACCATATATAACAAAAATACTTAAGGAGAATCATTATGTATCAATTAAAAAAGTGGGATCATGTTCAATTATCTGCACCTAAAGGATCAGAGGATAAAGCACGATATTTCTATTGTAATCAATTAGGGTTTAAAGAAGTAGAAAAGCCTGAGTCATTGAGAGGTAATGGAGGCGTTTGGTTTAATATTAATCAAATTGATTTGCATATTGGTATTGAAGAAGGATTTGAACCATTAAAAAAAGCACATCCAGCTATTAATGTTGAAAATCTAGAAGATTTAAAAGAACATTTAACGAATGAAAAAATAGAGTTTAAAGCAGATAATCGTTTTCCAGGCGCAAATAGAATCCATTTATTAGATCCTTTTGGAAATCGTTTAGAATTTATAGAAAAACAATAGAATTTATTCCAAAAAGTATTGACTTCCATTTAAATATAGATTATATTTTATGTAATTACAATAAATGTAAATCCATTCGTTGTAATTACATAAATTTTGAAAGGAGCATACTATGAGTAAATACGTAATTAAACAAAACACGATGTACATTAGAGGAGTCAGAGTAGACGATCATACCATTCATACTGAGGTGTCTGAAGCGGGTAGAGAACCGTTCATTATTAAACAGAAACCTCAAGAAATTATGAATCAGTCATGTCGCTTTTATGGAGAACACTTCAATGAAAGAAAGCTTCTTACAAAAAGGCTTACCAGAATTACTAGCAAACCCCCGATTTTAGTATCCGCAGTTACATCCACTTATTTTTTCTGCACAGGTTCCGAAAGGTCAATAGACAACACATGGATAAATATACTCTATGTTAAAGATTTCAAAGAATACAATGGCAATAAGACCAAGATATTTTTAGAGCAAGATCAAAGCCTCGTTTTTCCAATTTCCTACCACGTAATTAATCATCAATACTTAAACTGTTTATGTTTGTACTATAGAAATCACCGTAATAATATCTTTATTAAACAACTAAATACACCTAATATTGACTTAACTCAAGATGGATATAGTGTACTTGATGTTATTAAGATGTATTTAAAAAATCAATATTAGCATACGAAAATAAATATTAACGGAACAAGTGCAACTAAAGTGTAAATGTTCCGTTAATTTTTTTAGGTTTTCTCTTGAAAATATTAAGATGCTTGATATAATAGTATTTGTGCTTGATAAAAATTTAATTATTCCACAGTAGCTCAGTGGTAGAGCTATCGGCTGTTAACCGATCGGTCGTAGGTTCGAGTCCTACCTGTGGAGCCATGGAGATGTACTCAAGTTGGCTGAAGAGGCGCCCCTGCTAAGGGTGTAGGTCGTTCTGCGGCGCGAGGGTTCGAATCCCTCCATCTCCGCTCAGATTAATTAGTCACGTATAGTGAAAAGAAAAAACCTTGATAACTCAAGGTTTTTTCTCAGACTGTGGACAAACTGAACTTAAATTTATAAGTTCAGTTTGTTTTTTTATATGGATTAATATTTTCCACTAAAATCATGATTAAAC
>NZ_JAJNIU010000042.1:0-4718 GCF_022386355.1 Mammaliicoccus sp. L-M44
AACGAAAGAACTTCAAAAGAAATGGTCCACTGGTTACATTCCAAACTGGTCTATGGTTATGAACCAGCTTCTTTTACATGATCAAATTAAGTGTGTAAGTTATTAAGTATCTTGAATAACTTACACACTTAATTTGACAAAGCCTTTGTAGTTAATTTAAATTAATTTCTGATTTAGAAGTTCCTAATAAATTATTTTGTACTTGCAATATTTTATTACCTTTATTTATTAAATCCTCAGATACATCAAATGCTATTTTACCTGTCATTTCGCTGTCAGGATTTAATTTTTCGAAAATAAAATCATTTTTGATGCTGCCATCTTCCCCTTGATTTGCTGATAAAGAACCTTCTGAATCTGGTTCAAGAGTCTTGTCGCCGATTTTTAATTTAAACATATTACTGTCTAAAGTAACAGGATCATTACCATTGTTTTTAACAGTAATTTCAACAATAAGGTATGTACCTTTAGCTTCATGAGGGACAAAGCTATTTCCAACAGTTTTGGAGTTATTTACAGACTTAACTGTATAATCTAAATCATCAGTTTTTACTTTATCGCCGATTTTAAATGTCTTTTCATCTTTTTGATTTTTCTCCGACGAACTTTTATCTATAGAGCTTGTTGAACTTGAAGATTGATTAGAATTACTACCTCCAATCATAACAGTACATGCTCCTAATAAAACTCCTAAAATAACAATAACTCATAGACAGCCGAAGCATCCCCAAAGTAACCTCTTTTTATTATTAGGTTTACTATCTTGCATATAAATTACTCCTTTCAAAAGTTATTATATTAATACATACTGATGTATTTAATATCATATATAAGTTTTATTTTTGTTATTTTTTGACAATATGGGATAAAAAAACAACGCTTAAACATATCAATAGCAGAATTAAGAGATTTGAGATCTAAATCAAAAAAAGACCACCTACAGAGAGATGATCTTTTTTTGATTATCATTTTTCTACTGATTGTCGTTTTTTCTCGTAATATTCTAATTTCAATTGATGCCATTTGTCATAATCAGAACTTGTGATTTGCTTAATGACTTTTGCTGGATTTCCACCTACGACTGTATTGGGTGGCACGTCATTTGTTACGACTGCTCCTGATGCGATTACAGAGTTTTCTCCTACCGAAACGCCTGGTAATACGATTGCATTTCCACCAATCCATACATTATTTCCAATATTAATTTCATGACCAAATTCTAATTGTTCATTTCGAATTGTTGGATCAATAGGATGACCTGCTGTATATAAACTCACTCTTGGACCGAACATAACATTATCACCAATATTGATACGATTGACATCTAAAAATATACAGTCCATATTTGCATAAAAGTTCTCACCGATATTAATATGTCTACCGTAATCAACATAGAGTGGTGGATGTAAGTATATATTTTCTCCTGTCTTACCAAAAAGTTCTTTTTCTAATTTAATAATTTCATCACTATTTTCAATAGGTGTATGATTAATTTTATCTGCTAGCATTTTTCCTTGTTTTGAACCATTAGATTCATGGATATCGTGCGCTAAGTATAGTTCACCTTTAAGCATTTGCATATAATCAAAATCATTCTGCATATCATAATTCCCCTTTATATGTATATGAGCATATTATATCTTGTTGAACTTGTATATACAAGTTAAGAGGTTAATGATGTTATTTGATTCATTACATTTATTGCTATAAGTTAGATAAATCTATGAAAAATTCTTTTTGCCAATTTTGAGTTTGACTCGCAGTCTTATTTAAATGATTTTCCCATGGTGGGTAAACTCTCATTGCCATTTTTCCTTTTACTTCGAGATTACTTATGATTTTCTGCTTAAGTAGAATATCTTTAGGAAAAATAAACAGCCCTTTTTTATTATCATCTAGTATAGCTATGATGAGTTTATCTGGTGTTTCTGAATATGTATAAGGTATGTTTTGATTATTATGATCTTTAACCCAAAATACGACAAAATAACCTTTTTTATTGGCAGTCTTTTTAGCACGTCTACTTCTATAAGTAATATCTTGAATTTGAAAACTACAAGCTTCATATTTAATATTAAGTTCTTCAAGTTTGTAGTATTCAATGGGTTCATCATTAAAATAGCTTTTTATTAATTCAGTTGACTCAAACAATTGCAAACCTCCTTATATGACTTTTCATAATTGATTATAACAAAGATTGTCCTATTACATTCGATGTTGAAATATTCTAGTATTCCATTGTTTTTATACCCTTTTTAAGTACTTAAAAAGGGTATAATAGTAGTTGAATATTAATGAGATTTTGACACTTTCTAATGTTTAGAAAGTGTTTTTATTTTATAAACATATTAAAGGGGATTCTATGGATATTACAATTTGGACACTTGTTATTTTTTCAATTCTGTTAGGGGCTATGGTAAGAATTGTGTTTGGTTTTGGTGAGGCTTTGGTCACAATGCCATTACTTGCTTTATTAAATTTAGATTTTAAATTGTCTATTTCTGTGGTGGCAATTGTTGGATTATTAGTGGCTTTACCTGTGTTTATAAGAAGTCGTGGCAATCTTGATTGGTCTATTATTAAACGTTTATTAATGGGTTCTATTATTGGGACGCCTATTGGGATTGTAATTGTTAAATGGGCGAATGAAGATGTGATTATTAAATTTTTAGGGGTATTTATATTATTGTACGGTGCTATTAATCTTATTAATTATTATAAGAATATATACCAAGTTAAATTGAATATTCCAAAGTTTTATGATTATATTGCAGGTGTTGTTTCGGGTGTTTTAGGTAGTGCATATAATAGTCACGGTGTACCGATTATTATATATGGAACATTGAAAAAATGGCATGTTACAGATTTAAAAAACATTTCACAAGTACATTTTTTTATTACAGGTTGTTTTATTGTCTTTAGTCACGGTGTTTCAGGATTTTGGTCAATCTCACTTTGGTATTTATTATTGGCCATTTTACCGCTTCTCATCCTAACATTATGGCTGGGTCATATCATCAATAATAAAATTGATCAACGTGCTTTAATTAAATATATTTATATGTTGTTGATTTGTTTCGGAATCATCATGATTGTTAAATAATGAGAGAGGAATTACGCAATGCAAATTTTTAGAGTTCATGAGAATCATGAAATAAGCGCAAAATTTCTAGATAACCGACGTCTTTCTAAACAAGTATTAGAACTTTATCAAATTATTAATGTTTGTATAGCTAAGCTCGAATATATTGATGGCAATACACGTTATTTAAGTCATCCTATCGTGAAGCATGTTTTTAATGATGGCTATCCGTATTTAGCTGACACATATCACTTATTATTAGCCATGGATAAAGAACATAGAAGAAGAGGTGGGAAAAGGTCAAAAGACTTTGAACATCAAATTTCAAATATGGGTAATTTGATTGATACTGGTATTAAAGATGGTGCATTTTCTACTGAAAAATTACCACCTATATTTGTTTATGGTGAAACGAAATTAATGAGTGACGAAGCTTATTTAGAATATGAAAAATTATTATTTATGAAATGGACAGCAGATAAAATTGCACCTCGGTGTAATGTAAGTAGGTGATATCATGAGTAAGAGAGCAGATATTGAAAAGTTATGGAGACATGAAAAATATAATGTTATGATGCATAGTCAAAAGTCATATTTAGATATAAGAGAATCTTTAAAGGGAGATATCACATATGACGATTTACAAAGTAAAATTGATGATGCAAAAGCCATAGTTCCGACTAAAGGTTCAATCATCAACACTTATGATCATATGTGGGGGTATTTTAAGAAAATTGCTACTGAAGAAGAACGTAACCAATATTTGAAATATAAATCACAATATCAAGAAAATGAAATTCAATACCAATGTTTAATTACATTTATATACAAGCTTGCTGTGAAATATAATCAAAAGTATTTATTAGAATCTACTATTTTAAATTGATTTACCTATCTAAGTTTAATGATGATTGTATAACCATGAATAGGGTAAATATTATATAGAAAGTAGATTTTCAAGGAGGCTGAATATAATGGAAGAACGTGTATATCAAAAAATGTGGGACACTTTAAAAAAAGAAGTGCAATTCAATATAGTGGAACTCGAACAAATGGAAGAAGAAAACGAATCTCCAGGATTAAAAAAAGCCCAAAACATGATGGATCATTTAGAGAAAGAGTTTATCAAAAATTCATAATCAATCATAATCATTTAAAAACATTTAAATTTGTTCTGTAAATCTATAAAATATATGTAATTATACAATATTAATAATCATTTACATCAATTCTCTCTAGATTCACTTAATATAGTTTTGTAGTATTTATATATTAAGTTTTTTGGAGGCAGTTATGTTTTTTGATAAAAAGATTATCGTATTTGAGAATTTAGAGAATAAATACAATCAAGAAGAAGCAAAAAATATATTTTTGAGACATTCCATTGATTATGACTTTATTACAATAAGTAGCCAATCTATTATTTTAGGTGGATTACAATATCCTTCAGCACAGAACAAAGAACAATTTATTGCTGATTTTAATGACTATTTAGGGAACTAATGCATTTAGCTGTCATCAAGTTTAAACCTTGAGACAGCTTTTTTTGTGTAATTAAAACCATACGCTATGCGTATGGTACAGTATGGTTTCACCGTTGTATTAAAAAATGCATCTCTACATGCTAGAATAATAT
>NZ_JAJNIU010000043.1:0-4240 GCF_022386355.1 Mammaliicoccus sp. L-M44
TGTTAAATTGTTTATATCTGAAATAGTTCATACAGAAGACTCCTTTTTGTTAAAATTATACTATAAATTCAACTTTGCAACAGAACCATTTCGTTTATGTTACTTCTTTGATATAACAGACTTAAACCAACCGCTTCAATTCTTTTATTATTTAGTTCATTCATGCAAAAAACGTTGATTTATATTTAATTTCACAAAAATACATAGTAAAATAAATTTAGTACATTCCATGTGCTATGATGTCTTGATTACTAAGACATTACCATATTAAACACCATTCCAATTTCTAGACCCTATACCATTAAATAGGGTCTTTTTCTTCTCTTTTCATTTGTTTATACTCATCTATCATTCAATCATTCTAAAACCTAATTTCAACAAGTTATTATTGATATTTTTTCTTCAACGTATCAGAACCTATCGCACCTATAATCATTAAAAGTAATGGCCCAAATGAATAAAGTATAGAATCAGATAGAAAATCAATTTCATTACCAGTCACTTTAACAGTAACAAATATTACTAATTTTGAAATTATGATTATCAAACCTATGAGCGTTAAAATATCAAAAAAAACTACCCATTTGGGGTATTTTAATTTTCTACTATCTTGTATTATTTTATCTTTCAAATAATCATCTCCTTTTAAAAGTTCATCTACAGTGATATTAAATATTTCACTTATTTCTAAGAGTGTTTCAATGTTTGGATAACCTTTTTCATTCTCCCATTTTGAAATTGATTGTCGACTTATTTTTAACTTTTTTGCTAAATCTTCTTGAGATAAATTTGTTTCCATTCTTTTCTTTTTCAATACTCTATGAAACTCCATTCTTTCACACTCCTTATTGATTTATTTTAAAAGTAGTTCTTTGATTTTGTAAGAATACCATAGTTGCAGTATGTAACCGCAAAGTTGCAATAAGATGATCTAACTAGTAATCATCTAATAAATCATTTATATTTCGCTTTGTTTTTAAGACTTTGTCTCATGACCTCATCTGAATACTTTTGATTTTTTCAAACGTACGTCATAACCCTTCATTCTATATCTAAGTTTAAAAGCAGAATATTTCCGATAATCAATGATTCCTTCTTTACTTGCGATACCTATATCATATAACTCTTGTACGGTTACTTTTTTTGTCCTTCGTATCATATATTAACTCCCTCAAAATCTTTAACACATTAATCCGATTAACTAAAACGAATTTATAATCCTAAATTACTAAAGTGTACTTTTGTACATTCTTTATGTAAATATTATACACTTTCTATTCAATTTTTTTCATTCCTATTACATATAAACTATCTTAATGATACAATTTAATTAGTGGTGTTTTTCCTTTCTATTTATTTTAATTTACTCAAACTATACAGTAACACCGCTACATTAAAACACACCTTTTAATGTTTTCGCAGGTAGCCCTAACTCATCCAACTGTTAGGGCTTTTTTCATGCCTTATTTCACATGCCGCTTCTTACCTGTTTCTGTATTCAAAATGACTTCATGATACAATCACATTAAGTAAATATACCTATACCATATTATGATAAAGGAGGTTTTACGATGAAGAAAATAACCATTAGGAATTATGAAATTGAACCAGCTTGGTTAATTGGCTTAGTTGCTTGTTTACTTATACCTGGTTTTCAAATCTTTATTTTCCCAGTCCTTGTATTAGCTATCGTTTATGGTGTCCATAAAATTGATTAGTAATTTCATATACATCTCTTGAGGTGTTTCTATAAGCGGTATAGGGGTTTGGTTTTACGGTTTTGCCCGTAATGAAAAAGTGTGAAGCCCCGTGCAAGCGAGGACTTTTTCATTAATGCTTTTAGAACGGGAAAGGGTGAGGACTCAGAACGCTTTCCCGTTCTTTCGTTCTTGGTTTGAAGCGGTTAGCAAAAGTTGATTCTGTTCGTGGCTTGGTTAGGGTAAGGTTCGGAATAGGCGCTTAATAGATTCGGGTCGGGTTTGTTGAGGTTAGGTTTTTGTGCCTGCGCACCTTAGATTGATTGGATTTGTGGCATGATAGGATAGCTTTCTACATATCTAGGCGCTTATAAGGTTGAGGTGGCCAGTATCTCTTTTCGGCACAGATCAGTTTCTGCGCTTGCTTTGGGTACGGTGCTTCAATAAAAATATCCCGAACACTCGTTATAGCGTTCAGGGTTTTGGGGGCGTTCTGGGTTAATTATATTTGCGCTGCTTTATTTATCTTTGTATTACTTTTAATAGATTAGACAATAAATTAATAATGATAAATATATATAAAATACCAACTAATGGTGCGTAGAATGTCCACCAGTTTGTTGTTAACTCATTTGAGTGAAAGCCTAATAAACTGCTTAAGTCATTGATACTTGGTCGTTCTATAATTTCGCATGCGGGTCCATAGCAAACCTTCGTGCCTCCGAAGAATATTTTGAAGAAGGCTAGGTGTGTCATGACGAGTAAAGTTTGAAAACATATTCTCAAAAATATGATTAAATATTGAGTTTGTATGTTAGGTAATACATGTTTGATAAATATATGTTTATCGTTAGGACTAATGGTATATGCAGCTTCGATATAGTCTTGATTTAATATGTGTTGGGTTGATTCTTTTATCAGCATAGTAGTCGTCGGTATCATTAAGATTGTCAGAATGGTGATATTGTAAGTCATTCTAAATTGCATAGTAGTCGTAAAGCCGTCTATTGTTTCATATAGTAAAGGTTGCAATAAAATATACGCCAATATAGATTGAGGAATATAAAATAAAGTATTAGAAAAGACACTGTAAATACTTGTTGTCTTGCGATTAAATGCTAAATAAGTTCCAATTACAACTGAACAAAGAACCGATAAACTTGATATGACGATGATAATCAGTAATGTGATACGATATCCGGATAACACTTCAAATAACATATTTTTAGAAGCGGCATCCACACCAAAAAATGCTTTAAAGCTAGGTGCAAATGGAGAACTTTTCATAATATCCCCATTAGAATTGTATAGAAAGTTCATAGGTTTAGGCGTGATGTTTAGTAAATCAAAATAAATCACACCAACTAGGGCAGGCAAGATAAGTAACGTTAATAGTATATAAAATTTCTTCATGATAACCCTCCCCGTACACCAGTGAAGGTAAATAAGACTTTATGACTCATAAATATGGCGAGAGATACAGGTACATAAATCAATATAAACGTGACAAATAATACTTCTGGAGATCCGTAATCAAATATAAATGATGACAAGCCGTGCATGTTAAAGATTCTTTCCAAAAGTAATAAACTTGAAAGCGTGATCCAAATAATATGTTTAAAATTGATTAAATATGATGCAAACAAATTCCTTAATATGTGTTTAAAGTATAACTCTACATTTGATAAACCCTTCGCTCTAGAAAATTCAATATAATCTGCACGAGATACATCATCTAGAATACTACTTAAAAATGTCACGCTACTTACTAAAGGTATAATCGATAGTACCAAAATAGGGAATATTAAAGCTTTATCCTCTGAACTATTCGCTACATTAAACAATAGAATATCTGTATATCGATAAAATAATATCACCAATGAAATAGAAAAAGGTATGTAAAAAATATCCGGAATAATAGATAGAACTGTATTAATTTTTAAATACCATTTTTTAATATGGTCATTAACATATAAAAGGTATGTAAATAATAAAGATACGATAAAAGCTAACAATAGCGCAGCAAACAAAATCACAATAGTATTTATCCAAGGTTCAATAAAGAACGGAAATAAACTACGTTCAACATGTGATATTTTATTTGTAAATATAATATCTTGAGGATGAAATATATATAAAAACGTCGACTTCAAGGCATTAAGGTAGTTTAAGAAACTAAACCGTTGATCATCAAATAAAGCAGGCAAACACACTAATAATAAGAACACAATTATCGTCATGATGAAATTGAATAATTTTCTCATAAGGCATTTACCTACTTTCTAAATAAATTAACAGGAGGCATTCAAAGTAATATTAAAAGGTTCTGTTGCAAAGTTGAATTTATAGTATAATTTTAACAAAAAGGAGTCTTCTGTACGAACTATTTCAGATATAAACAATTTAACAAGGATGTTATCACTGTAGCCGTTGGCTACTATCTAAGATATGTATTGAGTTATCGTGATATATCCGAAATATTAAGGGAACGTGGTGTAAACGTTCATCATTCAACGGTCTACCGTTGGGTTCAAGAATATGCC
>NZ_JAJNIU010000044.1:0-3883 GCF_022386355.1 Mammaliicoccus sp. L-M44
TCCTTGTTAAATTGTTTATATCTGAAATAGTTCATACAGAAGACTCCTTTTTGTTAAAATTATACTATAAATTCAACTTTGCAACAGAACCTTTTTGAAGATGGTGAGCAATAGGTTCTTGTCCAATTAACAATTGAATTTTCTCATAGTTTTGAATTTGATCTATTATTTGAAATGTCCCTGGTAAATCCCAGTATCCTGTGGCAATTCTAAGCGTTTTATATTGTGGTGCTATCATACGTAAGGTTTCAGCTAAAGACTTTCTTTTATTATCTATAAATTGTGGATATTGAGCCATATTATTCTATCCTCTTTTCAAAATTTTATAAAAAATATTACTAGAGTGTCTTAATATATTATAAAGTTTTATTAGAATATAATCACTATTCTCTTTAATTAATTCGTTTTAATCATCGTTTTTGACACAAAACCTCTTAACTTAATATTAAGAGGTTTTTCTTGGATATTTAAGTCTATAAACTTGTGTTATAATCAATGTATCATAAATATCAAAAATCATGAGTTTTTAGACGATGAGAGACGCGTTTATTTGCATCGAGAATTAGATTTCGTTAATAAGTGCCCATAAAACGATTAAAAGAGGTGGTATTGAAATGGCTAAAATTGGTTATGCACGTGTATCAACACAAGATCAAAGTCTTGATGGACAGATTGATACACTTGAGGAATATGGTTGTGAACGTATCTTTAGCGAGAAAGCGAGCGGTCGCAAAACGAAAAGAACAGAACTTGATAAGTGTTTAGATTATTTACGCGAAGGAGATATCCTAGTTATCTATAAACTAGATCGTCTTGGACGTACAACAAAACAGTTAATTGAGCTATCGCAATGGTTGGATGATAATAGCATTGATTTACATATTATAGATATGAACGTATCGACTAAAGATGCGATGGGCAAGATGTTCTTTACCATGATGAGTGCATTCGCTGAACTTGAAGCTAACTTATTAAGTGAACGAACAAAAAAAGGATTAGAAGCAGCACGAGCAAGAGGGCGAAAAGGCGGCAGACCTTCATTGCCTGACCATAAGAAAAGAGAAATTAAATTTCTATACGATGAACAAAAACTTACAGGCGAAGAGATTGCTAAACAAACAGGAGTGAGTCGTTCTACGGTATATAGAATAATAAAAATGAAGTAGTAAAAACAAATAATCACAGAAAGAAAACTAATGAAAGGAGAATCTTCAAATTAGAGATTCTCCTTTCATTAGTTTTTATAATCTATATTATAATTTAACGAGAATTTTTGCTTGTGATTTATCGTTTACAAGTTGTTCAAATCCTGACTCCACAATATTATCTAGCTCTATTTCATCAGTAATAACATCTTTAACTTTTAAATTACCTTCATTAATTAAATCTATTGTTTGTTGAAATGTAGTAGGTGTATAAGCAATCGTTGAAGTAAGTTTTACACCTGTATTAGTTAATTGCATTGGATTCCATTCAATAGGATGACCAAATATAGACACTATAACGACAGTACCTCTTGCTTTAGTAACGTCTATAGCAGATTTAAGTGTTGGTGCTACACCAGCTACTTCAAATGCTACATCCACGCCATTATCTGTATGTTTATTAATAACATCACTTGGGTTTGATTCACCAGAATTGATAGTATGAGTAGCACCTATTGCTTTAGCTTTATTCAATCTTTCTTCTGATAAATCAAAAACAAATATCTTACTTGCACCTGCAGCTTTAGCTGCTATGACTGTTAATAAACCGATTGGACCTGCACCAAAAATAGCAACAGTATCGCCAAATAGAACTTCGCCTTCTTTAATTGCTTGAACTGCAACAGCCGTCGGTTCTACAAGGGCGCCTTCTTTATCAGAAACATTATCTGGTAATTTATAAACATTCTCTTCTGGGGCATTTGTAAATTCTGCAAATCCACCATCAGAACCTAAGCCTATAAATGAATAACCATCATAAAGGTCAATATTTTCTTCTTTTTCACGATTTGAAACTGTAGGATTAATAACAACACGATCGCCTTTGTTAAATTTTGTAACCTTAGAACCAATATCATCTACTACGCCTGCAAATTCGTGGCCTAATGTAACGGGCGCTTTTTGGCCAAGGAACGGGTCTGGTTTGTCTGTTGAAATAAATATAGGGCCTTCTAAGTATTCATGTAGATCTGTACCACAAATGCCAGCCCAAGACACTTTAACTTTAACCTCATTATCTTGTAACTCTTTAGATTTTCGATCTTCAACTCGTACATCCTTTTGACCATACCAAACTGCTGCTTTCATTGATAAAACCTCCTTGTTTTAGTTAATTTAATAATATGCCTTTTAAAAATTACTTTCAAATAAACTAACCTTTTAATATAGTGTTTCTAAATTATTATATGATTAGAGTGTACCTCAATAATACAATTACTTTTAATCATACCTCATATAGATAATTTAGTTAACTAACACATGTACACTCAACACAAGTGTTTATTGCACATGTGTTGAACTTCTATTTTAACTGCTTATTGTCCTAGCATTTCATCATTTTTTCTGTAAGAACGAGTTTATATTTAAATTCAACTTTACGCATTTCCATATTTTCTAATTCTTTTTTCTCTTCATTGGTTAAGCCAACCATAACATCTATTATTGATATCAAGAAAAGAAGAAACTCGTTTTCACTCGTTTCTAAAAAAACGAAAATAAACCAAAATTCCAGTATATCTCGACTATTATCATAACCATAAATTTACAAGATATACACAAGCAAGTATATATCTTGATACATACATCAATTAAGATTAATATTTATATATAAAATAAACATTATACAGTATGAGTAACTTTTGCTTTAGTCGTTAACTCTCCTTAATTTGAGAGTTAACGACTTTTCTTATGGTCAAATTCATTAACGATAAGAAAGAAGTTGAACTCAGTCATATCAAGACAAGAAGAAACTCGTTTCACTCGTTTAAAAAATAAAAAGCAAAAGAGGAATAAAAATGAAAAAAGAGATGTGAAATCAGATTCACATCTCTTTTTAACTATCACTTGATATCTATTACTTTTCTTTGATTATTTTCAGTTTTTGGTAAATCTACAGATAAAATACCATCTTCAAATTTAGCTTCAATATTATCTTCGTCTATATTATTAAGTGAATACATTCTCTTCACATTACTATATGATCTTTCTTTTTGAATTACTTTACCTTCATTATCTTTTTCTTCATTCACCTGATTATTTTCTCCAGAAATGATTAACATACCATTTTCATAAGAAATATCTATTTGATCTTTTGAAAAGCCTGGAAGCTCAGCTGTTAATTCATATCTATCTTCTTTTTCATTAATATCCGTTTTTATAGTTTTTTGGTCAGGTAAATTACTAAAAAATTGTCTTCCAAAGTCTCTAAACAATTCACTAGCAGTCATATCAAAATAATCTTTTCCAAATGGTTTTAAATCATAAGCCATGATAATCACTCCTTATAATAATTAACCTATTTTTTGATTAATACTTTTGACATACTCCAAATAATTTAAATATTCTTCCCAATTACTATTAACTTCAAATTCGATAAAAGGACAAAACTCAAATAAACCATCAAAATTAGACATATTCTTAAAAGGAATTAGTTTTTTTGAATTTTTATCTAAATTCATATCAACCCCTCCCTACAAAGGATATAACTATTTTCACTATATATAACATAAAGGTCAAAAATGGTCAATAATTTTTCTATTCATTTTTTACTTTATATTTTTAAGTATTCAGATTCTTTTCAGATTCTCTCCTAAGAGCATAAGGGGACACAATGCCACTCCGTGTCACTCAGCATAGCTGAGGTGTCTTCTTATGCTTTATACATTTCTTTTAAGCCATGT
>NZ_JAJNIU010000045.1:0-3840 GCF_022386355.1 Mammaliicoccus sp. L-M44
AGTCAAGTCCAGACTCCTGTGTAAAATGCTATACAATGTTTTTACCATTTCTACTTATCAAAATTGATGTATTTTCTTGAAGAATAAATCCATTCATCATGTAGGTCCATAAGAACGGCTCCAATTAAGCGATTGGCTGATGTTTGATTGGGGAAGATGCGAATAATCTTTTCTCTTCTGCGTACTTCTTGATTCAGTCGTTCAATTAGATTGGTACTCTTTAGTCGATTGTGGGAATTTCCTTGTACGGTATATTGAAAGGCGTCTTCGAATCCATCATCCAATGATGCGCAAGCTTTTGAATATTTTGGTTGATCGATATAATCATGAATCAATCGATTTTTAGCCTCACGCGCTAAGTTAATATCTGTGAACTTAAAAATTCCGGTTCTGTTGCAAAGTTAGAAAAATATAGCTAACTACCATTTTATCATGTCGTTGTTCCCTTAACTGGCTAACATATCCCTAATTTCGTGGCATGGCGAAAATCCGTAGATCTGAAGAGATCTGCGGTTCTTTTTATATAGAGCGTAAATACATTCAATGCCTTTGAGTGTATTTTTTGCCGTATTGATACTTTGATATCTTGTCTTTCTTACTTTAATATGACGGTGATCTTGCTCAATGAGGTTATTCAGATATTTCGATGTACAATGACAGTCAGGTTTAAGTTTAAAAGCTTTAATTACTTTAGCTATTGCTACTTTCGTTGAAGGTGCCTGATCTGTAATTACCTTTTGAGGTTTACCAAATTGTTTAATGAGACGTTTGATAAACGCATATGCTGAATGATTATCTCGTTGCTTACGCAACCAAATATCTAATGTATGTCCCTCTGCATCAATGGCACGATATAAATAGCTCCATTTTCCTTTTATTTTGATGTACGTCTCATCAATACGCCATTTGTAATAAGCTTTTTTATGCTTTTTCTTCCAAATTTGATACAAAATTGGGGCATATTCTTGAACCCAACGGTAGACTGTTGAATGATGAACGTTTACACCACGTTCCCTTAATATTTCAGATATATCACGATAACTCAATGCATATCTTAGATAGTAGCCAACGGCTACAGTGATAACATCCTTGTTAAATTGTTTATATCTGAAATAGTTCATACAGAAGACTCCTTTTTGTTAAAATTATACTATAAATTCAACTTTGCAACAGAACCATTTAAACCAACAGAAGAGGGCTATTTAAAGCTTTATAAGACATGGTTTTGTAAATCGAAGTTGTGTCCTGTTTGTAATTGGAGGCGTGCTATGAAAAATAGTTATCAAGCTCAAAGAGTGATTGAAGAAGTGGTTAAAGAAAAGCCGACAGCACGTTGGTTGTTTTTAACTCTTTCAACGAGAAATGCGATAGATGGCGAAACTTTAGAACAAAGTTTAAAAGAATTAACTAAATCGTTTCATAAGTTGTTTAGATATAAAAAAGTTTCTAAAAATTTAATTGGTTTTATGCGTTCAACGGAAGTTACGGTTAATCAAAATGATGGTAGTTATAACCAACATATGCACGTTTTATTATGCGTTGAAAATGCGTATTTTAGAAAAAAAGAAAATTATATAACTCAAAGTGAATGGGTCGATTTATGGCAAAAAGCACTTCAGGTTAATTATCGACCGGTGGCAAATATTAAGGCGATCAAACCAAACCAAAAAGGCGATAAAGATATTCAAGCAGCAATCAAAGAAACCTCAAAATATTCGATTAAGTCATCTGATTTTTTAACTGATGATGACGAAAAAAATCAAGAAATTGTTAGAGATTTAGAACATGGTTTATACCGAAAACGTATGCTAAGCTACGGTGGTTTACTTAAACAAAAACATAAAATTTTAAATTTAGATGATGCCGAAGAAGGCAATTTAATTAATACAAGTGACGAAGAAAAAACGACAGACCAAGAAGAAAAAGCACATTCAATTACTGCAATTTGGAATTTTGAAAAGCAAAATTATTTTTTAAAAAATGTGAAACGTTAGCTAAAAAGCTAGCGTTTTTTTATGTTTTTAGCCCCTGCGGGAACTATGCGATTAAACGGCACGTTTATCCACTTTTCATGCAAATTTTTAAATTTGCATGTAGATGGGCAGTGTCTAAAAATTAGTCACTGGTTTTGCTCAAATTTTTGTTTGTGAAAAGCAATTATTTTTATTTGGCTCTCATTTGCGTTTTAAGAGCCGATATAGGTTTTTAGGTATAAAACTATATAAATAACCCCTAATTCTTTAAAATGACCCTTTAAAATTCAAAATAAAGGCATAAAAAATAAAAGCTATCTCAATTTTGAGATAGCTTTTTTCTTTCGTACGGTCTGTTTATTTTTCTTTCGACGCCGTATCGTCGATGGAATTCAAAAAAGTTATGGGCTATAAATCTACATCACTTTTTCAAGAATGTAGTAGCAATATTCAAGACAAATTAATTTTTATAACTGCTCGGAATATCTCAAGCCGTTTCTTTAATTTTGAAATAAAAAATCGACGAAGGTCGATTATGGTTTTCGCACCGTTTGGAACAAACGTATAAGTGCGCCCTTACGGGATTTAACTAGATTATAACGATGAAAAATAGACCTGTAAAGCAATAACTATTGTGATAAGGTTTGTTAAAAAAGGAGGTATTAATTTGATATTTATATATATAATATTTTCGGCTATTTTACTTTATTACGCTTTAAAATATGGAATTAGAAATGGTTTTGTTGACCTTGAAGCGAATAAAGAAGGCTTAGTTTACTATAAAAAAAGCGCTAGTTTACTTGAAGAGATAGGAAATATTTATAGTAGAGTTTCTATATCTAAATCTAAAGAAGCGAAAGCTATCTATAATGAGGCTTTTGACATATTGCTTTCTGAAAAAAAGCCGAAAATTATATTTAAAGAATTAACTGATAAGAAAGAAGAAATTTTTAAATTAAGTATAGATGATTAACTAGCTTTAAATGACGCATTTATGCCGAGAAAATTTATTGATCGTTGAGAAGAACCCTTAACTAAACTTGTAGACGAATGTCGGCATAGCGTGAGCTATTAAGCCGACCATTCGACAAGTTTTGGGATTGTTAAGGGTTCGGAGGCTCAACGTCAATAAAGCAATTGGAATAAAGCAATTATGTTATTGATTTTAAATTTTTTATATCAAAATGGTCTTTTTCTGTTAAATCATAACCAGAATGAAAAAGAAGTTGAGCTTCTTTTGAAATACATGGTATTTTTCGACCTTTGTAATTAGTTTCTGAAAACCAGTCATTTTGGAAAACATAATTACCACCTTCTGGGTTTGCTTGGGTAATTGATCCATCATCATTTAGATTTATAGGATGAATATCTAAATACCCATATTCTTCATGCTTAAGTTCCATACGTGAAGGCATCCAATCAACTTCTATTTTGTATCCGATATCTTCTAATTTTTGTATAACTTTTTGAGTGTGTTGAGCGTCAAAATCTATATCTATATCTCTGTGTTCTCTTTGTTGTTTTCCAGTTAATACATCTACCCCCCAGCCACCATCTAACCAATAAGTTACTTTCATGTGTTCAAATAAATCTAAAATATAAAATAAATCTTTTTCTGTTACATTATTATTTTTCATTTTATCCCTCCTAACTTGGGAATTTGAAACGAGTTGAAAACGAGTTTCTTCTTGTCTTGATAATAAGGGTAACTATTTCGATTTTGGATAGTTACCCTTAAAGCATTGGTATATATGGCTTAAAACCCAAAAAAAGTTGCTTTTTTTATTGTCATAGTTTGTGAAAACTAAGTTGTTTTTATGTGTTATAACATGGAAAAGTATACTGAGAAAAAACAAAGAAATCAAGT
>NZ_JAJNIU010000046.1:0-3198 GCF_022386355.1 Mammaliicoccus sp. L-M44
AACTAGGCTACTTATCCCCTATAGAATATAGGGAATTAGCAGCCTAGAAAATAGTGTTTTTATTGAGCTCCCTTAGTAAGGGTGCAGTGCCGTATAAAAAGACCCCTAAGAGATGTTTCATATGAAACATCTCTTAGGGGTTATCTTATTATTTATCAGTTTTACGCTTTCTGAAGAACAATAAACTTCCTAACATTGCGAATAATGTTGCAGTTGTCGCTTCATTTGTATTTGTTGAATTGTCTTTATAATCTATTTCAGAATTCTATATCAATATCCTATTCCAACGCGTGATTGAATAAATACGTCGGACGATATTTGATCGTAAACGAAGTCTGCTGTGTCTGGGACAGATATTTTCACGGCATTCTCTGGTAAGTAGTCTCGTTCGACTCTGTATTGTCCGATTCTTTCGCCATCTGGTAAATAGGTTGGGCATATGATTGTCCAATCTAGCTCTGAATCTTTAAGCATTGTATAAACTTTATGATGTTCTTCTGCTGCACGTGTTGTGCGTCTTTTAGATTCGTTAGATTGATAGCGTAGTAAATTCTTGTCAGTTCGACTTTGTAATATGCCAGCAGTACCTATTGTGATGATACGTTTAATGCCTTGTTGTGACATTGTTTCAATAATTAATGGCATAGCTTCTGATAATGTAGTGGAGCCGTCTGTACTTAATGCACTTACAATAATGTCGTTACATTCAGCTGCTTTTTGAATATCATTTGGATTTAATACATTTCCTTCGATTAGTCTTACAGATTGATGGTCGACGCATAATTTATTTTTATCGCGAACGAGTACGGTTACGTCATGACCGTCCGATAGTGCGTGTGTTAATACTTCTTGTCCAACTCTGCCTGTAGCACCTAAAATTAATATTTTCACTTGTATTACTCCTTTTATAAAAGTTCTTATTTTAATGATAGACAAATTCGGGTATATATACTAGACATCAAACTTTTGAAAAGGTGATTCTGTATGAAATTAAGTAAAATATTGAAATACGCTGGTATCATTTCAGCACCGTTAGTTGGTGGTAGACTAATCGGAAAATATGCTGTTCAAAACGCACGAAAGGACTATTCTAAAAATAAAAAACCACCATTCTCACCACCTGGGTATATATTCCCAATTGTATGGCCTATACTATATTTAAGCATGGGTATCGCACATTCTATTATAACGAAAGAGCGTGCTACTAAATCAACACAGACTACTTATTATAGTCAGTTGGGCTTAAATTATTTATGGTCAATTCTTTATTTTAAATATAAATTAAGAGGTACAGCACTTATTGAAAGTTATGTTTTATTGAGTGCAGTCATTTTAACAACTGTTCAATTTTATAAAGTGAATAAGTCAGCAGGGTTGTTATTAATCCCTTATGTTTGTTGGTCTGCCTATGCCTCATATTTAACAACAGGTAATTGGACACTTAATAAAGATAACCCGAGATATACTGAGAAGTAGAGAATTTGCTTAGTTAATAAAAAGCATTTTTGTATATATTTTAAGCGGGATAGCTCAATTGAGTTTCCGCTTAAAATATATCAATATACATATTAAAACAGTTTGCATACTATATAGAAAAAGGTGACAACATGAAAAGTAAAATACTAATCACTTTATCTGTTTTATTAAGTTTCACTTTTTTAAACAATGAAGTACAAGCTGAAAATATACAAAAAGGTATCACTGTAGACATCGCAAGAAAATCATATTCCTTAGAAACTTTAAAAACCATCGTTAAATATATACATGATCATAATGGTCAATACCTTCAATTACATTTTTTAGATGATGAAAATTACGCAATTGAATCAGAATATTTTGATCGTAAAAGTTTTTCTAATCCATATTATTTAACAAAAACAGAAGTGAAATCACTTATTGAGTATAGTAATGATTTAAATGTAATGGTCATTCCAGATATGGATTTTCCCTCTCATTCCAAAGCTTTTTTATCTTTGATTAAACAAAATGATAAATCATTATATCAAGAAATAATCAGTGATTATAGTGATAACACTTTAGATTTTTTCTCAAATCGTAAAGCAGTAGATGTTACAAATAGACAAATTGATGAAATAACAGAGTTGTTTAAACAACCTCAATTTTCAGAACAACAACGAATTGTACTCGGTGGGGATGAAGTAGCAGGTGGAGGTGCGCATCAAAATAGCTTTATAGAATATATGAATCAAATAGGTGACTATGCATTTCAACAAGGATATGAGCCACAGATGTGGAATGATATGGTCATGCATGAAGGGGTGAAGTCTTTAAATTACCATTATTCAATATTATATTGGAAGCAAAATGAAGACAATAAATCTAATTTAACTGTAGAAGATTTTGATAAATATTATTTTGATGTATATAACTATAATTATTATTCGTTATATTTCTTGCCTTCAAAACAGTTTAGCCAGGACGATATTAATGAACAGGCTGAATATATAGGTTGGGCATATGCATATAACAAATTTTATTATAATAAGAGTCCTTATAATGAAGTGAATAGTCAAAATGTTAAAGGATCTGCATTATCATTTTGGGGTGAACATGCAACTGATATGACACAAGAAGAATTAATCAATCAAGAGGTGCCTTTGATTAAAGCATATTTTAATCTTAAAAAGTAAAAATCATAACGATTGCTATGGGAGTTTGAGCAGTCGTTATGACGGTATATAACGAATTATTCTGAGGATTGGGATTCCAACTTTTCTAGAATGTCTTTAATAATCTCCTTCTCATCTGATAAATTAAAATCTTCAGATGAGATTTTTTGACTAATAGATTGTGAAACATACAACAAATCATCACTGATATCTTCATAATAGCCTTTCCCGTTGTTCATAACCATGGTTCTACCTCTTTCTCTAGTATAGCTATATATGTAATACCCAAAAAAAAGCAAATTTATAACAAAAAAAGTAATTAAAATATTGGATAAACAAAATGATAATTATTATGTTATTTTTTTACAACAATTTATACGAAAAAAGAATAGGTTTAATAAACCGTTGAAGTATATCTATAAATTGTTTTACGGAAATTTTTATAAATGATTTCTCCATATAAAAAACACGCCATATATGGCACTGCACCCTTACTAAGGGAGCTCAATAAAAACACTATTTTCTAGGCTGCTAATTCCCTATATTCTATAGGGGATAAGTAGCCTAG
>NZ_JAJNIU010000047.1:0-3133 GCF_022386355.1 Mammaliicoccus sp. L-M44
TTCATAGAAAAAACACCTCCGTATAAATTCATTTTAATATGAATTCAACGAAAGTGTTTTTATTTTACTCCCACATCCTGGGGTTAGTGCACTTATGAGCCGCCTTTTTTTATTGTTGTTTACCGCTACTTCGTTCTTTATGAAGTCTGTAACGATATAGACCTAAAACAATTGCTGCTATTATTAAACTTTCTCCTACAGGCAAGAATACCGCTAGAAACGTTAATAATAAACAACCTAAAAACAGTAATATATAGATAATAATATTTTGCCAAAACTTTAGTTTTCTTGCAAACCCTAAATTATAAACAATCGCACTTAATACAAAAATCGTTAATAATAAAAGCCACATACCAAGCTCTGGGTTCTCATCTACTCTAAATAACTTACCAAAAAATGAAAGCCTTTCTGTTGGATTAACACTTACATTTTTAGCAACTAAGAGCATCTATATCACTCCTCTTCTTGTTCAGCCATTTTTTGTCTCTTCTGAGCTCTTTCTCTTTCTGCTTTATCTAAAATTTTCTTTCTTAAACGAATTGATTCAGGTGTTACTTCAACTAATTCGTCATCATTTAAGTATTCTAACGCTTCTTCAAGTGTTAAAATTCTAGGTTTTTTCATAGTTGTTGTTTGTTCTTTAGTAGCTGAACGGATGTTGTTAGCTGCTTTAACTTTTGTAATGTTAACTGTTAGATCGTTTTCACGAGTATTTTCACCAACAATCATACCTTCATAAACTTCAGTACCTGGTTCCATGAAGTTTACACCTCTATCTTCTAAGTTCAAGATAGCATAAGTACTTGCTACACCTTTATCAATTGATACAAGAACACCATTTCTTCTTCCACCAATACGTCCTTTAATTCTTGGACGGTAAGAATCGAATGTATGGTTAATGATACCATAACCACGAGTCATTGACATGAATTCAGTAGTGTAACCAATTAATCCACGAGCTGGAACGATAAAGATTAATTTAGTTTGTCCATTTTCGTTAGATTGCATATCAACCATTTCACCTTTACGTGATCCTAAAGATTCAATAATTGCACCTGTATATTCATCAGGAACATCAATTTGAACACGTTCATAAGGCTCAGATTTAACGCCATCTATTTCTTTAACAATAACTTGAGGTTTAGAAACTTGTAATTCATAACCTTCACGTCTCATATTTTCAATAAGAATAGATAAATGTAATTCCCCACGTCCTGCTACAACCCATGCATCAGGTGAATCTGTAGGTGTTACACGTAAAGATACATCTGTTTCTAATTGTGTTTCTAATCTTTCTTCAATCTTACGAGCTGTTACGTAAGTACCTTCTTTACCAGCGAATGGAGAATTATTAACTGAGAATGTCATTTCTAATGTCGGCTCATCAATTCTTAAAATTGGTAAAGCTTCAACATGATCTTGAGGTGTAATTGTTTCACCTACGTTAATATCTTCCATACCACTAATAGCGATTAAGTCACCAGCGTATGCTTCATCAATTTCTATACGGTTTAAACCAAAGAAACCAAAGATTTTTGTAACTCTGAAGTTTTTAACGCTACCATCAATCTTAACTAATGATACTTGTTGTCCAACTTTAATTGTACCTCTGAATACACGTCCTACACCAATACGTCCAACATAGTCATTATAATCTAATAATGCAACTTGGAATTGTAATGGCTCATCTCTATTATCAACAGGTGCTGGTACATATTCTAAAATTGTTTCATATAGACATTGCATGTTTTCGTCTTGTTTATCAGACTCTAAACTAGCAGTACCACTTAATGCAGATGCATATACAACTGGGAACTCAAGTTGCTCATCATTAGCATCTAATTCAATAAATAAGTCTAATACTTCATCTACAACTTGTTCTGGTCTTGCAGATGGTTTATCAATTTTATTAACAACTACAACTGGTTTTAAATTTTGTTCTAATGCTTTTTTAAGCACGAAACGTGTTTGAGGCATCGTTCCTTCATAAGCATCTACTACTAATACAACACCATCAACCATTTTCATAATACGCTCAACTTCTCCTCCGAAGTCAGCATGTCCTGGTGTATCTAGTATATTGATACGGTGATCTTTATAGTCAATTGCCGTATTTTTAGCTAATATCGTAATACCGCGTTCTTTTTCAAGGTCGTTTGAATCCATCGCACGTTCTGCTATATGTTCATTTTCACGAAAAATACCAGATTGCTTTAATAATTCATCTACTAAAGTTGTTTTTCCGTGGTCAACGTGGGCAATAATCGCAATGTTACGTACATTTTCTCTTAAATTAGTCATGCAAAAAATTTTCCTCTCCGATTTAAATTAATCGACATTTATTCGACTTAAATTTATAACTTGATAATTATAACATAAATCGTTTGAAAAATAACTATTATTGAACAGATTTACTCAAATTTCCATATTTTTTATTTGGTACCGTTTTAATCAACAGGTTGATTTTTCTTTAAATGTGAAGCATAATAAAATAATGAAAACGGTTAAAGGATGGATATAAATGAAGAAATCTAAAGCAATATTCGTACTACTTGCTTTAATTGTAACATTTCTCCTTTTAGTGTTTAGCTTTGCATTAGCAGAAGGTTCAATGTTGTTTATGTTATTAGCAGTATTGTTAATCGTTGCAACAATGGGCTTTGGTTTTACACTTAAAAAGAAATACCGCGAAAACGGTTGGCTATAAACATCATACGACATCAAATGAAAAGCATATCACTTAACGAAACGTTAAAGTGATATGCTTTTTTGTTGTGTTAAATTTAGTTGTAAGATGTTTAACGGAGATGATGTTGATAGTTAGGCGATAGATTTTGTTAGAATCTTGTTAGGATCTTGATTTCATTATTCTGAATTGTGGTAGTTAGAACGCGCTAACTTCCATTATTCTGAATTCTGGTAGTTAGAGTGCGCTCATTTAGATACATTTTTCAGAATTCTGTCCCTAACAACACCTCTTACGGACATTTCTCGGAATTCTGTCTCTATAAATAAAAGGCTTAAACAATAATTGTTTAAGCCTTTTATTTAGGAGTTGATTCTATGTTAAATAAATCCGAGAATAAACGTGACCAATATGAAATGATTTCTGTTTCAGAGTTAGTACCTAAAA
>NZ_JAJNIU010000048.1:0-3094 GCF_022386355.1 Mammaliicoccus sp. L-M44
ACATTGAAAACTAGATAAGTAAGTAAAATAGATTTTACCAAGCAAAAAACCGAGTGAATTTCTAACGAAATTCAACAAGCTTAATAATCGCGCGTCGTCTTTATAGACGACATCACAGATTAATAACAGTTATTTTCTTAAACATTATGTATAAGGAAATATAGATTAAGTTATTAAGGGCGCACGGTGGATGCCTTGGCACTAGAAGCCGAAGAAGGACGTTACTAACGACGATATGCTTTGGGGAGCTGTAAGTACGCTTTGATCCAGAGATTTCCGAATGGGGAAACCCAGCATGAGTTATGTCATGTTATCCGCATATGAATACATAGTATGTGAGAAGGCACACCCGGAGAACTGAAACATCTTAGTACCCGGAGGAAGAGAAAGAAAACTCGATTCCCTGAGTAGCGGCGAGCGAAACGGGAAGAGCCCAAACCAATAGGCTTGCCTATTGGGGTTGTAGGACACTCTATACGGAGTTACAAAGGAAATGATTAGACGAATGGTTTTGGAAAAGCCAACCATAGAAGGTAAAGGTCCTGTAGTCGAAAGTCATTTCTCTCCTGAGTGGATCCTGAGTACGGCGGAACACGTGAAATTCCGTCGGAATCTGGGAGGACCATCTCCCAAGGCTAAATACTCTCTAGTGACCGATAGTGAACCAGTACCGTGAGGGAAAGGTGAAAAGCACCCCGGAAGGGGAGTGAAATAGAACCTGAAACCGTGTGCTTACAAATAGTCAGAGCCCGTTAATGGGTGATGGCGTGCCTTTTGTAGAATGAACCGGCGAGTTACGATTTGATGCAAGGTTAAGCAGTAAATGTGGAGCCGTAGCGAAAGCGAGTCTGAATAGGGCGAATGAGTATCTGGTCGTAGACCCGAAACCAAGTGATCTACCCATGTCCAGGTTGAAGTTCAGGTAACACTGAATGGAGGACCGAACCGACTTACGTTGAAAAGTGAGCGGATGAGGTGTGGGTAGCGGAGAAATTCCAATCGAACTTGGAGATAGCTGGTTCTCTCCGAAATAGCTTTAGGGCTAGCCTCAAGTGATGATTATTGGAGGTAGAGCACTGTTTGGACGAGGGGCCCCTCTCGGGTTACCGAATTCAGACAAACTCCGAATGCCAAATAATTTAACTTGGGAGTCAGACTATGGGTGATAAGGTCCGTAGTCGAAAGGGAAACAGCCCAGACCACCAGCTAAGGTCCCAAAATATATGTTAAGTGGAAAAGGATGTGGCGTTGCCCAGACAACTAGGATGTTGGCTTAGAAGCAGCCATCATTTAAAGAGTGCGTAATAGCTCACTAGTCGAGTGACACTGCGCCGAAAATGTACCGGGGCTAAACATATTACCGAAGCTGTGGATTATCCGTAAGGATAATGGTAGGAGAGCGTTCTAAACGTGTCGAAGCATGATCGTAAGGACATGTGGAATGTTTAGAAGTGAGAATGCCGGTGTGAGTAGCGAAAGATGGGTGAGAATCCCATCCACCGATTGACTAAGGTTTCCAGAGGAAGGCTCGTCCGCTCTGGGTTAGTCGGGACCTAAGCCGAGGCCGATAGGCGTAGGCGATGGATAACAGGTAGATATTCCTGTACCACCTATGATTGTTTGAACGATGGGGGGACGCAGTAGGATAGGCGAAGCGTGCTGTTGGAGTGCACGTCCAAGCAATAAGACTGAGTGTTAGGCAAATCCGGCACTCGTAAGGTTGAGTTGTGATGGGGAGTTGGATCATGTATCCGACGAGTCGTTGATTTCACACTGCCAAGAAAAGCCTCTAGTTAGAAAATAGGTGCCCGTACCGCAAACCGACACAGGTAGTCAAGATGAGAATTCTAAGGTGAGCGAGCGAACTCTCGTTAAGGAACTCGGCAAAATGACCCCGTAACTTCGGGAGAAGGGGTGCTTTTTAGGGTGCAAGCCTTGAAGAGCCGCAGTGAATAGGCCCAAGCGACTGTTTATCAAAAACACAGGTCTCTGCTAAACCGTAAGGTGATGTATAGGGGCTGACGCCTGCCCGGTGCTGGAAGGTTAAGAGGAGTGGTTAGCTTCTGCGAAGCTACGAATCGAAGCCCCAGTAAACGGCGGCCGTAACTATAACGGTCCTAAGGTAGCGAAATTCCTTGTCGGGTAAGTTCCGACCCGCACGAAAGGCGTAACGATTTGGGCACTGTCTCAACGAGAGACTCGGTGAAATCATAGTACCTGTGAAGATGCAGGTTACCCGCGACAGGACGGAAAGACCCCGTGGAGCTTTACTGTAGCCTGATATTGAAATTTGGCACAGCTTGTACAGGATAGGTAGGAGCCTTTGAAACGTGAGCGCTAGCTTACGTGGAGGCGCTGGTGGGATACTACCCTGGCTGTGTTGACTTTCTAACCCGCACCATTTGATCATGGTGGGAGACAGTGTCAGGCGGGCAGTTTGACTGGGGCGGTCGCCTCCTAAAGAGTAACGGAGGCGCTCAAAGGTTCCCTCAGAATGGTTGGAAATCATTCGCAGAGTGTAAAGGCACAAGGGAGCTTGACTGCGAGACCTACAAGTCGAGCAGGGTCGAAAGACGGACTTAGTGATCCGGTGGTTCCGCATGGAAGGGCCATCGCTCAACGGATAAAAGCTACCCCGGGGATAACAGGCTTATCTCCCCCAAGAGTTCACATCGACGGGGAGGTTTGGCACCTCGATGTCGGCTCATCGCATCCTGGGGCTGTAGTCGGTCCCAAGGGTTGGGCTGTTCGCCCATTAAAGCGGTACGCGAGCTGGGTTCAGAACGTCGTGAGACAGTTCGGTCCCTATCCGTCGTGGGCGTAGGAAATTTGAGAGGAGCTGTCCTTAGTACGAGAGGACCGGGATGGACATACCTCTGGTGTACCAGTTGTCGCGCCAGCGGCATAGCTGGGTAGCTATGTATGGACGGGATAAGTGCTGAAAGCATCTAAGCATGAAGCCCCCCTCAAGATGAGATTTCCCAACTTCGGTTATAAGATCCCTCAAAGATGATGAGGTTAATAGGTTCGGGGTGTAAGCGCAGTAATGTGTGTAGCTGACGAATACTAATCGATCGAAGACTTAATCAAATTT
>NZ_JAJNIU010000049.1:0-2588 GCF_022386355.1 Mammaliicoccus sp. L-M44
TATTCTAGCATGTAGAGATGCATTTTTTAATACAACGGTGAAACCATACTGTACCATACGCATAGCGTATGGTTTTAATTACACAAAAAAAAAGCATTACACGTTTGTGTAATGCTTCTTTTAATGATGTGCTCCAAAACTTGGCTCTAATAAGAATGTAGAATAATATGTAAATCCAACAAAACATAATACTAAATAAATTGCGAATATATACATATACATTCTTTCTGTTAATTTTAAGTATCCCAACAATACGAAAAATCCAGTTTGTGCTAAGAAGAAATATGCCATCATGTCCATACCACCGACATAAAACATCGTAGCAAAAATAGCAGTCCAGAAGCCTAGAGTTTTATAAACTTTATCCATCTTCTTAAGAACCCCCTCTATGTTTACTTTCTTATTCATATTTAATTATAAAGTTACTCTATACAAAAGTAAATAGCATTTTAACGCAAATTCATAAGCATTAAACAAGTAATTTAGGTAATTGGAAGCGTTTATATATATTAGGAGGAGATTATGGAGAAATTATTTAAGTCAATTATTAACGATGCTGTCAATTTTAATGCGAGTGATATTCACTTTGTACCTTTAAACGATGATAAAGTCTTTGTTCAAATGAGGATAAATGGCGATAATACACCTTATGATTTAGATCTAGACTTTAAATTGTATAGTAGGGTACTCATTTATATGAAATTTATCGCTCATCTTGATGTAAGTGAACGTAATAAAGCACAATGCGGTCAATATTTATATGAACATGACATTCATTTCTACTTAAGAATTTCTACGATACCGATTAGTTTAGGAATAGAATCTAGTTCCATTAGAATAACCCCTCAACATTTTAATCACTCACATGGAAAATCAGAAGATCAATCATATAACGTTCTACAAAACAGAATGTATCAATCAGAAGGGTTATTTCTATTTACGGGACCAACAGGATCAGGTAAGACGACATTAATGTATGAATTGATGTATGCGTTAAAGAGAGAGAAGAATAAACATATTATTACGATTGAAGATCCTGTAGAACAAACATTAAATGGTATTGTCCAAGTTTCAGTCAATGAAAAAGCTAACATAACTTATCAACAATCCTTTAAAGCCATTTTAAGATGTGATCCTGACGTTATTATGATTGGGGAGATAAGAGATGATGTTACTGCTAAGCAAGTTATTCAGGCAAGTTTAAGTGGTCATTTAGTGCTTTCAACTATGCATGCTAGTGATACAATCGGGGCAATCCACCGACTAATTGAGCTAGGTGTAACAGTCGAACAAATTAAACAAGGTATTTCATGTATCACGAACCAACGTCTTGTGAAGAAAAGTGATGAAACAAGAACATTAGATATGTCATATATTTTTAAAGATGACATTATTAAATATATGGAGAATGATTATGAAACGTAAGAAAAATGTATTAAAGAAAGACCAATTAGAGAAAATAAATGATTTTATTTTTCTTTAATCGGTTTTTTTATGCCTAGATAATAGAATGTTTTATATTATTAAAGTAGTACCTAAAAATTATTTCTTATAAACAATTTTAGTTTTTGAAAAGTCTCTTCTTGGTATGACAGATAAACTGTTCTTTTTACCAGTTGCTGATAAATGTGCCCAGCCCATACCGTATCCAGCATAAGCTTTTTTCTTAACAGTTTCAAAATTGTTTTTATTACCTAAATATTGCACCAAAATTCCTTGAGGGACTCCTGTGAAGAATGGAGCAAATCCTGTAACCATAGAAGCCCATCCTAATCTACTCTTTTGCTTATCTACATATTTAACATATTTTCTTAACTGAGCATTAGTCATATAACCTTGCTTTTTAACATATTTACCAGTCTTTATTGTTTTAGTACCTTTTTTTGCTGCATAAAAACTAAATCCATTTTCTTCATCATCATGAGTATATGTTTCCATTGGTAAAAATTCTACATTTTCAAAACCTGGCAAAGTAGAATCTTCTTGCGTGTTTTGAATATCTACTTGATTTCCTTCAGCAAACGCTTCACTTGCATAAGGAGTTATAATACTTGTTGTAAGTACTAATGATAATACAATTTTGTGTGATTTCTTGAATTTCATAGATATTAATCTCCTTTATATGTATAATTAAGGTACAACCTATTATTATCATATTTTTACAAAAAAAGGAAGTGTAATTTTGTATTTATCAAAAAGAATTATAATATTTAACTTTATTTTTATGTTTTTAATAGCATGTTTTATAAGTTATGTAGGTTTAACAAAAACATTTGATTTATCATTTCAAGTTTCATCTATAGGCGGATTATTATTTGGTTACTCAATATTAATGCCAATCAGACTTTATGCTAAGGATTCAAAATACAAAAGTAAAAATTAAAAATATATAGTAAAAAGCACCTGTTGATTATACGGGTGCTTTTTACTATATCCACAATACAATCCATGTTTTTAAATGTATAAACCCTCCTAAATGATGCACTAACCCCATGATGGTACTGCACCCCTAAAGTTAGAGTAAAAAAACTAACTTTAGGGGTGTTTTAATATGACAAAATATAGTGATGAATTTAAGTTGAAAGTTG
>NZ_JAJNIU010000050.1:0-2498 GCF_022386355.1 Mammaliicoccus sp. L-M44
ACATGGCTTAAAAGAAATGTATAAAGCATAAGAAGACACCTCAGCTATGCTGAGTGACACGGAGTGGCATTGTGTCCCCTTATGCTCTTAGCAGAGAATCTGAAAAGAATTTAAAAACATCAAAATACGTAGTGAGCAATGTATAAAAAAATGTTGCATTTATGCCAATAAAGCAATTGGAATAAAGCAATATTTAGGTTAGAGAAAAATAAAAAAGGTGGTTTATATGGGTAAAAGGGTCGTGAATGGAATAAAAGAGGGTCTATCAGTATTTGTTCTGTTAGTAATTGTTGCAATAACTTTAAATTTTTTAAAATTGGATATTGGATATAGCAGATTTTGGACTTATTTAGGTAACTTAGGGATCATTAATTTTTTTGATGAAAAACCATTAAATGGATTAGTTGTTTTAGGTTTTTTATTAGGTTTAATTGTTTTTGTTTTAGCTTTATTTTTTCCTGATAAAGAGAAAAATATAAAGTGAGAAATGAATACTAGTTTTTGATTAGTCTAGTTTTTTATTGGTTTTGATAATCATGTATAAGAGGAAAATACAGAGAGTTACACTTTGTATGATGGTAGAGTATAGTATTATATTTTCTTTTTTTGTTATTAAAGAATATATATCTAAAACTATAAGTATTAAAGAAATATAAAGACTATATCTAAAAATTTGTTTTGTATATTTTCCACAAATTATTTGTGCTTTATTCCAATTTTTTTGTGTTTTCATTGATTTCTTTGTTCGAAAACCATAGAAGTGATTTATATTTTCAGGAGGGTTTTTAATCATTAATTCTCCTAGTAAAATCATAAAAATACTTGAAGGTAATAAAAGCATTGATGACATCCTTTTTTATGTTTTTGAAATGAGCTTTTTCTTTTTTTGATTAAACTAAAGTTTAACTAAAAACATGATTTAGTAAAGGATTTATTCAGGGTATAGTCGACTATATAATTCATTTGTCTTTTATGCCGAGAAAATTTATTGATCGTTGAGAAGAACCCTTAACTAAACTTGTAGACGAATGTCGGCATAGCGTGAGCTATTAAGCCGACCATTCGACAAGTTTTGGGATTGTTAAGGGTTCCGAGGCTCAACGTCAATAAAGCAATTGGAATAAAGCAATATTGAATGTGACAATAATGTTCGTTTTATCGACTTTTTTCTTTGTTAGTATTGATGTAAGAAAAGTTTAAGGAGGCAAAAACTATGATTTTAGATATTTTAGGTTATGTATTTGGAATAGGATTTATTGTATTTGGAATTTTTGCTTTGGTTCTTTGGGGAAATGAAATTTATAAAATTATAAGTAAAAGCAATAAAAAAGTTAGTTATAAGAAAAGTGTTTATTGTGCTGGAGTTGCTATTATATGTGCTTTAGTTTTGATTATTACAGTCAATGTTTTTTAGGTTTTTTAAACGAGTTGAAAACGAGTTTCTGCTTGTCTTGATTTTGTATTATGTTTTGCTAAACGTTATGACAAAAGTTAGATCACGCATTTATGCCGAGGCTCAACGTCAATAAAGCAATTGGAATAAAGCAATATTTAGGTTAGAGAAAAATAAAAAAGTCCTGGTCTATTATAGACCAGGACTTTTTTATTTTTCGTTAGACCGCAACAACATTAGTTGCTTGTTCGCCACGTTGACCATCAACTATGTCGAAATCTACGCTTTGTCCATCTTCTAAAGATTTATAGCCTTCTCCAACAATGTTAGAAAAGTGAACGAATACGTCGTTACCATTTTCTCTTTCGATGAAACCAAAACCTTTTTCTGAATTAAACCATTTTACTGTACCGTTATTCATATAGAATACCTCCGAGTGCTTTTGCACATAATATTTGTAACAATTTCATTTATAAAAAAGAGGATATTCTAGAAAAATACACTACAATTAAATTCACGAGCTTTTATTACGTTAGATTAAGTATACGCTTATTTATTGGATAAGTACATCTTTATTTTTAAAAGCACGCATTTATGCCGAGAAAACTTTTTGAAAAAGTAAATTGGAATAAAAACAAGGAGGGAAATCATGAAGAATTTTTTCTATACGACATTGATTGCTATTGGTCTTGTCTTTTTCTTTTATATATTTTTTGATTATAGACCTAGTGGATTAATTTTATTGCTGCTTGGATTGTCTATTTTTTATTTATTTGTGATATTTGTTAAGGATATTTTTAGGAAAAAAACTAAGGAAAAAGAGAGAGAGATTTAGAGGTTTTGAACTGTTCTTTCTTATCTTGATAATAAGGGTAACTATTTCGATTTTGGATAGTTACCCTTAAAGCATTGGTATATATAGCTTGAAACCCAAAAAAAGTTGCTTTTTCGTACCTATTAATGTATCGTTTTAGGTGTCTAATCAAAAACATACATAGAAAGGGGAAAAAGCAACTTTTTTTATTGTCATAGTTTGTGAAAACTAAGTTGTTTTTATGTGTTATAACATGGAAAAGTATACTGAGAAAAAACAAAGAAATCAAGT
>NZ_JAJNIU010000051.1:0-2013 GCF_022386355.1 Mammaliicoccus sp. L-M44
TTTTTGTTTGAGTAAACCACCGTAGCTTAGCATACGTTTTCTGTATAAACCTTGTTCTAAGTCGTTGACTATTTCTTGATTTTTTTCTTGATTACTTGTTAGATAGTCTGATGATTTTACACTATATTTTGATGTTTCTTTGATTGCTGCTTGAATATCTTTATCGCCCTTTTTGTTTGGTTTGATCGCCTTTATATTTGCCACTGGTCGATAATCAACTTGCAATGCTTTTTGCCATAAATCGACCCATTCATTTTGTGAAATGTAATTCTCAGAACCTCTAAAATATTTGCTTTCAACACACAATAAAACATGCATATGTTGATTATAACTACCGTCATTTTTATTAACGGTAACTTCTGTCGAACGCATAAAACCAATTAAATTTTTAGAAACTTTTTTATATCTGCTTAATCTATCAAATGCTTTTGTTAAATGTTTTAAACTTTGTTCTAAAGTTTCACCATCTATCGCATTTTTTGTTGAAAGTGTTAAAAATAACCAACGTGCTTTTGGCTTTTCTTTTACCACTTCTTCAATCACTCTTTGCGCTTGATAAATATTTTTCATGGCTCGCCTCCAATTACAAACTGGACACAATTTCGATTTACAAAACCATGTCTTATAAAGCTTTAAATAGCCTTCTTCTGTCGGTTTGAATTCTAAGACGCTTCCACACTGTTTGACGTTATGAGCCTTTTTTAATTTTAGAATGTCGAGAATTTCAGAATAGCTCACGTTATCAATTTTTTTCTCTTTCCATGGGCGTTGTTTCCCACTTTTAGAAATATCTTTCAAAATTTTATTATCTTGATTTTCAGTTATAAATTTTGTATGATTGTTTTGCATATAAAAACCTCCAGTATTTGATTTTGGCTCGACACCTTTATCTTATTACTGGAGTTTTTTTATGTCAAATTTTATTTTATACACCTAAAAAGTAGCAAAACCCTTTAATATCAAGGCTTAAACGTAAAATTAATAAATCGAATTATTTCTAATTAGTATCAAGACAAGAAGAAACTCGTTTCACTCGTTTCTAAAAACCCAAAAATAGAGCATGATGATCACTCCGTGAATCATGCTCTATTTTTCCGTCTGTACATGTTTTTTATTCCAATTTCCTTTTTGGTTTGAACCTACAATTCCATGTGATGTTGAGTTGGTACTTTCTTGGGATTAATCCCAATTCAAGTCCAACCAACTCGCTAACAAGTTAGCTATCACATTTCATTTTTCAAACCAAAAAGTTTTCTCGGCATAAACGGTGGTATGATTAAATTAGATTTAACTTAGCAGAATATTTCTAAAAAAAGCCAACTTAATTTTTAGGTCGGCTTTTTTATTTTGTTTAAATTCAAATGCTCTTATTTTGAATTTTAAGGGGGCATTTTAAAGATTTAGGGGTAAATCATATAGTTTTATACCTAAAAACTTATATAAGCTCTTAAAACGCAAATATGAGCCAAATAAATATATTTTGATTTCACAAAATGATTTTTCTAAAAACCAGTGGCTAATTTTTAAGACACTGCCCATTTACATGCAAATTTAAAAATTGGCATAAAAGTGGGTAAACGTGCCGTTTAATCGCATAGTTCCTGCAGGGGCTAAAAAAGCTTTTTTTACTTAACATCGACATGACATCGACATGACATCGACTTGACGATAAGTAAAGAATTATCAAAAGCAAAACACTATTAAACCAATAATATTTAATAATAAAAAAACTGACCCCAATCACAATACATAGTTTCTGATTGGGGTCAGTTTTTTTATTATTTTTTGATGTAGTAGTTTTGTTTTTGATAATTCCATATTGCCATGATTGAGTGTGCTTTTTGTTCTTCTTCTGTTATCTTTTCGTCTGATGTATTAATTAAGTTCCCGTCTTCTGAGTCATCTAAATTTAAAATTTTATGTTTTTGTTTGAGTAAACCACCGTAGCTTAGCATACGTTTTCTGTATAAACCTTGTTCTAAGTCGTTGACTATTTCTTGATTTTTTTCTTGA
>NZ_JAJNIU010000052.1:0-1920 GCF_022386355.1 Mammaliicoccus sp. L-M44
GATATTTTTAGGAAAAAAACTAAGGAAAAAGAGAGAGAGATTTAGAGGTTTTGAACTGTTCTTTCTTATCTTGATAATAAGGGTAACTATTACAGAGTAGAATAGTTACCCTTAAAGTGTTGGTATATCTGGGTTGAAACACAAAAAAAGTTGCTTTTTCCAGCATACTCATGTAGTGTTTTAGGTGTCTAGTCTAAAAACATTATGAGAAAGGAGAAAAAGCAACTTTTTTTATTGTCATAGTTTGTGAAAACTAAGTTGTTTTTTAAGTTATATAACATGGATAAGTATACTGAGAAGAAACGAAGAAATCAAGTATTTCAGAAATTTATAAAGCGACATGTGGGGGAAAATCAAATGACATTGGTACGGGAATGTAATACCTTTTTGTCTTTTGTGACAGATAAGTCGTTAGAAAAACAGAAATTATATAAAGCAAATTCATGTAAAAATCGTTTTTGTCCGGTTTGTGCATGGCGTAAAGCGAGAAAAGATGCGTTGGGTTTATCTTTGATGATGCAGTATGTACAAAAAGAACATGAAAAAGAATTTATATTTTTAACGTTAACGACGCCTAATGTGTCTAAAAATAAATTAGAAAATGAGATTAAGCATTATAATCAATCATTTAGACGATTAAGTAATCGAACAAAATTTAAAAAGGTTGTTAAGGGTTATGTAAGAAAATTAGAAATTACATACAACAAAGAGCGGGATGATTATAACCCACATTTTCACGTTTTAATTGCGGTTAACAAATCTTATTTCAAAGATACTAAATCTTATATTAGCCAAAAAGAATGGTTGAATTTATGGCGAGATGTGACGGGAATGCCAGAAATTACACAAGTTCATGTTGAGAAAGTTAAGGCTAATAATGACAAGGAACTTTATGAAATGGCTAAATATTCGGGTAAAGATAGTGATTATTTAAGTAATCAAAAAGTATTTGACGCGTATTATCGTTCTTTGAAAGGTAAGCAGGTATTAGTGTATTCAGGATTATTTAAAGAGGCAAGAAAGTTATTAAAAAATGGTGATTTAGATTATTTAAAAGAGATTGATCCGACTGAATATATCTATCAAATTTTTTATATCTGGAAACAAAAAGAATATTTAGCGAGTGAATTGCATGATTTAACAGAACAAGAAAAGAGAGCGTTAAATTATCAAATGATTGATGAAATTGAAGAAGAAATATAAAGTGTTGGTCTTAGACTGACGCTTTTTTTATTGTTAAAAAAATAAGGTCGCCTGCCCCTGTGGGAACTATAAAAAATGTGTGCAAATTAATTTGCATGTAAATGGGCAGTGTCTAAAAAAATCGACACTGGTTTTGCTCAAATTTTTGTTTATGGAATTAGAATATATTTATTTGGCTCATATTTGCTTTTTAAAAGCTTCTGTAGGTTTTTAGGCATAAAACTATATGAATTACCCCTAAATCTTTAAAATGCCCCCTTAAAATTCAAAATAAAGGTATTTAAAATTTTAAAAATAAAAAAGCTACTAGCAAAAAACTAGTAGCTTAAATCTTAGTTAAATTTTGATGTAGTATTAATTTTTATATCTACGCTACAACGTCGATTCAAATTCGTGCAGTATTAATTTTTGTATCTGCGCCACAACGCCGATTACTAATAATGCAGTATTAATTTTTATATCTGTGCTGCAACACCGATTACTTAAAACTAAGATAAAAAATCGACGAAGGTCGATTATGGTTTTTGCACGCGTTCTTTTTAGAACGCATAAGTGCGCCCTTACGGGATTTAACTAGATTATAACGATGAAAAATAGACCTGTAAAGCAATAACTATTGTGATAAAGTTTGTTAAAAAAGGAGGTATTAATTTGATATTTATATATATAATATTTTCGGCTATTTTACTTTATTACGCTTTAAAATATGGAATTAGA
>NZ_JAJNIU010000053.1:0-1918 GCF_022386355.1 Mammaliicoccus sp. L-M44
CACTTCCTTTATTATTTTTCATTTTTTTAAACTATTTAATACTAATGTCTTTTATAATAGCTTTTCATATATTATATAATCAATCTTTATAAGTCCTTTTATAAATTTCTTTTCTACCATTTTCGATAAATTCCTGTTTAATATTTTTAATTCCATAAACAATAGTTTCAATAGGATAATATTCTTCAACTATATCTTGATATTCTTTTGCTTTCTCAATATCTATATTTCCATACATTCTTAATATATCTTCTCCAAAATTTGTTCCTATTTCTTCTTCACTATCTTCAAGTAAGTATATAAAATCACAATATTCATCTATAATTCCAGAATCTCCAAAATCAATTATTCCAGTTAATCTATTATTGCCATCTAACAATAGATGATTACAACTAAAATCATTATGGCATAAACACTTTTTACCCTCAAAAACTGTTGTTGCATTTAGTCTTTCCATAAAACTTTCTATATAATCTTTTTCTATATCAGTTAAATCATTATAAATAGTTTCACGCAACAATATATACTCTTCTAATACATTTTGTTTATTATCAATAGTACATTCACTAATATCTGTATAATCTAAACCGTGCATTTGTCTTAAAAAACTGGCAATATCTCGTTTTAACAAATTTTGTTCTTCTTCTGACATAGTAGAATAAATTTCTGGTGTTAAAAAAGTTCCTTTAATTTCTTTATAACCTAGTATAGATAATTCATCACTAATATACGAATATTCAATATTAGGAATTTTTACATTAGTTTCTAAATTTGTATTTAAAAAATTATATATTGCTTTTTCTTTTGCATAACCTTTTTTCTTATTAGTACTAAATTTTGTTTTAAAAATGTATTCATTATTAACTAAATATGCCACACTATCATAACCACTACCGATTATTTCAATACTATCTACTTTGAAATTATCAAAGTAATGCTCAATTAAATATTTCATTGCCTTAACATTTGTGGCATTATCATCATATCTATATTCCATTAAATAACAATCTTCTTTTTTGCCCTCGTGTAATTCATGTTCTGGCAAATCTTCAATAATTCTAAAACCAGATTTTTGGTATGCCCTTATTGCTCTTGGATTATTTTTATGAGGGTCTAAAATAACTGCATTAGCATTTCTTTCTTTTTTCAAAAATTCAAAAATCAATTTAATATATCTTGTACCAATTCCTTTACTCCAATAATTTGGCTCTCCTATAAATTGATCCATACCATAGACTATCTCATCAGTTTTTGGATAATGATAATCAGTATATAACTCATCATACATTTTATATATTTGTCCATATCCAATAGGAACATTGTTATATTCAATAATTACTCTAAAAACTTCATCTTCCCAAGGCTCTGTATAATGTTTTTTTAATGATTCTAATGTATATTTTTTATCTCTACCACCATAAAATTCTAATACTCTTTCATCAGTTAACCATTTTAACATCAAAGGAAAATCATCATCTATTAAAGTTCTTATACATATTTCATTTTCAACTATATTCATTTATTTATCACCTTTTTCATAATCATATACATATACTATTTCATCTTTATAATCATTTTTACCACCTAATTTTTCATATACATGGCAAGCTCTAGGATTACCTTTATCAGTTATTAAAAACATTTCAGAACAACCAATCTCTTTAGAATATTCCTTAATAAAAGATAATAATTTTGAACCATAACCTTTGTCTTGATAGTTAGGTAACATTCCTATTGAGTGTAAATAAAACATTGTTTTTCCATCAGGTCTTAAAAGTGTATAGCAATATGCAAATCCTATAATTTTATTATTTTCTTTAGCTATAAACCCAAATGAACTGGTATCATTAAGAAATCCTTTTAAATTATCAATATCAAAAACCATATTATCATCAATTAAAACTTCTTCCATAAACTC
>NZ_JAJNIU010000054.1:0-1813 GCF_022386355.1 Mammaliicoccus sp. L-M44
TGCCGGGGTGGCGGAACTGGCAGACGCACAGGACTTAAAATCCTGCGGTAAGTGATTACCGTACCGGTTCGATTCCGGTCCTCGGCACCATATTAATATGCGCCCGTAGCTCAATTGGATAGAGCGTTTGACTACGGATCAAGAGGTTAGGGGTTCGACTCCTCTCGGGCGCGTAATGACCATTTTGGTTACGGGAAGTAGCTCAGCTTGGTAGAGCACTTGGTTTGGGACCAAGGGGTCGCAGGTTCGAATCCTGTCTTCCCGACTCTTTAAAAATTTACATATTAAATGGGGGCTTAGCTCAGCTGGGAGAGCGCCTGCTTTGCACGCAGGAGGTCAGCGGTTCGATCCCGCTAGTCTCCACCATTTAAAAATAATACCATTATGGCGGCGTAGCTCAGCTGGCTAGAGCGTACGGTTCATACCCGTGAGGTCGGGGGTTCGATCCCCTCCGCCGCCATTAAAATTTTCAATATGATACATATTTTAAATTTTGGACCTTTAGCTCAGTTGGTCAGAGCAAACGGCTCATAACCGTTGGGTCGCAGGTTCGAGTCCTGCAAGGTCCATACTTATATATTGGAGGAATACCCAAGTCCGGCTGAAGGGATCGGTCTTGAAAACCGACAGGGGCTTAACGGCTCGCGGGGGTTCGAATCCCTCTTCCTCCGCCATTATATTTGTAACTTAATATTATTATCGCGGGATGGAGCAGTTCGGTAGCTCGTCGGGCTCATAACCCGAAGGTCGGTGGTTCAAATCCGCCTCCCGCAATAGCTTTAATGATGGTCCCGTGGTGTAGCGGTTAACATGCCTGCCTGTCACGCAGGAGATCGCGGGTTCGATTCCCGTCGGGACCGCCATTTTTTAAAAATCAATGTATGGCTCAGTAGCTCAGTCGGTAGAGCAAAGGACTGAAAATCCTTGTGTCGGCGGTTCGATTCCGTCCTGAGCCATCTTTTAACTTTTTGCCGGCCTAGCTCAACTGGTAGAGCAACTGACTTGTAATCAGTAGGTTGGGGGTTCAAGTCCTCTGGCCGGCACCATCTAACGGAGGGGTAGCGAAGTGGCTAAACGCGGCGGACTGTAAATCCGCTCCTTCGGGTTCGGCAGTTCGAATCTGCCCCCCTCCACCATTATTATTTTAATTTAATAGGGGCATAGTTCAACGGTAGAATAGAGGTCTCCAAAACCTTTGGTGTGGGTTCGATTCCTACTGCCCCTGCCATGGCGGCTGTGGCGAAGTGGTTAACGCATCGGATTGTGGTTCCGACACTCGTGGGTTCGATTCCCATCAGCCGCCCTTATTTTATATTAATGGGCTATAGCCAAGCGGTAAGGCAACGGACTTTGACTCCGTCACTCGCTGGTTCGAATCCAGCTAGCCCAGTAGTCTGGCGGCATAGCCAAGTGGTAAGGCCGAGGTCTGCAAAACCTCTATTCACCGGTTCAAATCCGGTTGCCGCCTCCATTAATAACTTTGCGGGAGTATTTCAACTTTTAGAATACATTCCTTCCCGGAATGAGATATAGGTGTAAGTCCTATCTTCCGCTCCATTTATTTCTTCCATTGGGAAGATTTTTTTGTAGGATTTTTATTAAGCCGGTGTGGTGGAATTGGCAGACACGCGGGACTCAAAATCCCGTGTCCGTCGAGGACGTGTCGGTTCGAACCCGACCACCGGTATATATAATTAATGAAAAAAGTCTTAAGCTAATCGCTTAAGCCTCAGACTGTGGACAAACTGAACTTAAATTTATAAGTTCAGTTTGTTTTTTTATATGGATTAATATTTTCCACTAAAATCATGAT
>NZ_JAJNIU010000055.1:0-1463 GCF_022386355.1 Mammaliicoccus sp. L-M44
GGTACTGCACCCCTAAAGTTAGAGTAAAAAAACTAACTTTAGGGGTGTTTTAATATGACAAAATATAGTGATGAATTTAAGTTGAAAGTTGTAAGAGATTATCTAGATGGCCATTATGGTTATCGAAAATTAGCTAAAAAATATAATATACCTGATAAAATTATTATACGAACATGGGTAAAAGCCTTTCAATCATTCGGTGTAGATAGCATTAAAAAGAAACAGAAAAAGACAGTTTATTCTGTTACATTCAAAATAAATGTATTAAACTATATGAAAAGAACAGGCGATTCCTTCCAAGATACAGCGATTAAATTTGGCCTAAATACCCCATCTATTATTGTGCGATGGAAAAAGATATATGACAAAGAAGGTGTGGAAGGACTCGAAAAGCCGAAAGGACGACCTCCCATGAAAAAGAAGAAACAGAAGAAATCTAATCAAAACCTATCACGAGAAAAAGAGTTAGAGCTAGAAAATGAAAATCTTCGATTAGAGAATGCTTATTTAAAAAAGTTGAACGCTTTTCGAGAGAATCCGAGTGCCTTTCTAGAAAAGCACAAGCAGCAGTGGCATTCGAACTCAAAGAAGAAGGATTCAAATTAAAAGATATCTTAGTAAAGGTTGGTATACCAGAAGCAACCTATCATTACCATGCCAAACAATTACAAAAGGAAGATTTAGATAAAGGTTGGAAGAAAAAGATCATTGAACTTTTTCAAAAACACAACGGTAAATACGGCTATCGTCGTATATATTTAGCTTTGAGAAATCAAGGTTATCTCATTAACCATAAGAAAGTACAACGAATTATGCGAGAACTAGGATTAAAATGTCAAAAATTCACACGTAAATCACGCTATCAATCATACAAAGGTACAGTTGGTAAAGTGGCTGAAAATCGCTTGAATCGTAGATTCCATACATCTATTCGACTTCAAAAATTAGTGACAGATATCACTGAATTTAAATGTGCTGAAGAACAAAAATTATATCTCAGCCCTATTATGGATTTATACAATGGGGAAATCATTTCTTATGGTATATCCAGAAGACCAACATTAGACTTAGTACTTCAATCATTGGATAAAGCAGTTACAATCATTAAGCATGAAGCACCATATCGTACGACGATACATTCTGATCAAGGTTGGCATTATCAGCATAATGCATGGATTAGAAGATTATCGGAACAAAGGATTTATCAAAGTATGTCACGTAAAGCGACGTGTGCGGATAATGCTTCTATGGAGAATTTCTTTGGCATCATGAAGCAGGAAATGTATCATGGAGAAGAACTTGTTAACTATGAAACATTAAAAAGAAGAATTGAGGATTACATCTATTGGTATAACAATGAACGTTTGAAATTAAAATTGGCTGGACGAAGTCCAGTACAATACCGAACTCAATCCAGCCAATTAATAGCATAATGGAAACTCTAACTTTGGGGGGTCACTACC
>NZ_JAJNIU010000056.1:0-1412 GCF_022386355.1 Mammaliicoccus sp. L-M44
TAAAACGCAAATATGAGCCAAATAAATATATTTTGATTTCACAAAATGATTTTTTCTAAAAACCAGTGTCGATTTTTTAAGACACTGCCCAGTTACATGCAAATTTAAAAATTGGCATAAAAAGTGGGTAAACGTGCCGTTTAATCGCATAGTTCCTGCAGGGGCTAAAAAAGCTTTTTTTACTTAACATCGACATGACATCCACTTGACGATAAGTAAAGAATTATCAAAAGCAAAACACTATCAAGACAAGAAGAAACTCGTTTCACTCGTTTCAAAAACCCTCCTGATTTTTAGAGAAAAACTCTCTTATTTCATCGTCTTTAATAAAATAATATGCCATCTTTCCATCTTTATAAAAATCAAGTACCTCATTTTTATATAAAAGCCTTAAATGATGTGAAGTTGAAGCAACACTCATTTTCAATATCAAAGAAATATCACAAACACACAACTCATCTTCTTTAATCAAAGATAATATGATTTTCAATTTCTTCTCATCACAAATTTTTTCTAAAATGTTAAGTAATTTCTTAGATTTATCATCTTCTAAAAAACTTAAAGCATTGTTAACTTTATCCTCATGTACACAGATCACATCACAAGTATTTTCATAACTCATATAAAATCACACCCTAAATTAAAATATAAATCCTAAAATTGTTTGAATAGTGTCATTTTCAATAATAATAAATAAACCTAAAGCTATATAAATAACAGCCATAATCCAACGACTAAATTTCTCAACAATTTCTCCAACTCCTGGAATATTAGCTAATTTTTGTGCAGTAAATACCAAGAAGAAAATTAAAATTAAAAAGACAAACAGAGTAATTAATAAATTAGTAACACTTAATGTCACAAAATACGGAACAAATAAACCAATATTATCAGCACCACAACTTGCTATCGTAACAATTGCAACCGTACCAACTAATTTAGACAATCCTTTTTCATTCAATTCTTTTTTAGCTCTCTTTTCTCCTTCACAATCATCATAAATAGCCACTTTAATTCCAAGATAAATTGGTATTAAACCCAATAAACCTAATATCCACTTCTCTGGAACATAATTTAATACAAAAGCTAAAAACAAACTAACTAATATTAAAATAATAGACCCTAAATATTGACCAACATAAATATCTCTATATTCTTTTCTAGTCTTTGCTCTAGCAAAAAATATTAATAAAATTACTAATAAATCAACTGCTGTAGCAATATAAAGAACAGCAGCAGTAACAACCGTTTGAATCATAATACACCTCATTCAAAAATATTTTTGAATGTATTGTAACTTATATTTTTAAATAATCATAGATGCTTTATTCCAATTGCTTTATTGACGTTGAGCCTCGGAACCCTTAACAATCCCAAAACTTGTCGAATGGTCGGCTTAATAGCTCACGCTA
>NZ_JAJNIU010000057.1:0-1387 GCF_022386355.1 Mammaliicoccus sp. L-M44
GCCACGAAATTAGCATCATGCTAGCAAGTTAAGCGAACACTGACATGATAAATTAGTGGTTAGCTATATTTTTTTACTTTGCAACAGAACCTCAATTTGTAACTGAATCTGATGATAAAGATTATAAAGAAATATTACTACAAGAATTTCCTGAACAATTAACTAATTATTTAATGAATTATCATTATAAAGATTTAGAAGTTATAAAAACTGTTATTCTTAAAGCAAAAAAATCATTTAATTCAAGACATGAAGATATGCATTACATGTTAGAGGACATTGAAGATGAAATATTAATATCTTTAAAAAGAGTAAAAAAAGCGATACATGATAGAGGTGTTAAAGGCCAAAAGGAAACGATCATTTCGATGCAAGGGTACTTAATGAGTACGATTTTAAGTGAACTTGAAGAACTTTATTCAGCCGATATGAGAAGACAAAATATGACGAAATATAATATTTTTAATTAATAAATTAAATAAGCTTGCAGCAATCAAAGAAACGTCAAAATATAGTGTTAAATCATCAGACTTTCTAACAAGTAATCAAGAAAAAAATCAAGAAATGGTCAAAGACTTAGAACAAGGTTTATACAGAAAACGTATGTTAAGCTACGGTGGTTTACTCAAACAAAAACACAAAATTTTAAATTTAGATGACTCAGAAGACGGTAACTTAATTAATACATCAGACGAAAAGACAACAGAAGAAGAACAAAAAGCACACTCAATCATGGCAATATGGAATTATCAAAAACAAAACTACTACATCAAAAAATAATAAAAAACTGACCTCAATCAGAAACTATGTATTGTGATTGAGGTCAGTTTTTTTATTATTAAATATTATTGGTTTAATAGTGTTTTGCTTTTGATAATTCTTTACATATCGTCAAGTCGATGTCATGTCGATGTTAAGTAAAAAAGCTTTTTTAGCCCCTGCAGGAACTATGCGATTAAATGGCGCGTTTACCCACTTTTCATGCCAATTTTTAAATTTGCATGTAGATGGGCAGTGTCTAAAAAATAGCCACTGGTTTTGCTTAAATTTTGTTTGTGAAATGAGAATATATTTATTTGGCTTATATTTGCGTTTTAAGAGCCAATATAAGTTTTTAGGTATAAAACTATATAAATTACCCTTAAATCTTTAAAATACCCCTTTAAAATGCAAAATAAGTATATTTGATTATCACATGTGTTTTTGAATTTAGCACGATACCATTTTGGTATGTAAGTGTGCCTTTGGATAAATAAAAAAGTCCTGGTCTATTATAGACCAGGACTTTTTTATTTATCGTTAGACCGCAACAACATTAGTTGCTTGTTCGCCACGTTGACCATCAACTATGTCGAAATCTACGCTTTGTCCATCTTCTAAAGATTTA
>NZ_JAJNIU010000059.1:0-889 GCF_022386355.1 Mammaliicoccus sp. L-M44
AAATATTAACAAACTATTTTATAATATAGATGAAATTTTATTTAGGAGTTGATTCTATGTTAAATAAAGCTGAAGATAAACGTGACCAATATGAAATGATTTCTGTTTCAGAATTGGTCCCTAAAGATCATTTGTTGAGAAAAGTAGATAAGGTATTAGATTTAAACTTCGTTTATGAACTTGTTGAAGATAAATACTGTTTAGATAACGGACGTCCTTCTATTGATCCAGTTATCTTAGTTAAGATTTTACTTATTCAAAGACTATTTGGCATAAAATCAATGAGACAAACTATTAAAGAAATTGAGACTAACGTAGCTTACCGTTGGTATTTAGGGTTTAGCTTTCTTGATAAAGTCCCTCATTATGGTACATTCAGTAAAAATTATACAAGACGGTTCCATGATACTGACTTGTTTGAACAAATATTCGAAAGAATATTACAAATTGCGATTAAGAATAATTTAATTGATCACTCAACGTTATTCATTGATTCAACACATATAAAAGCTAATGCGAACAAAAATAAATATATTAACCGAGTTGTTAAAAAAGATACATTACACTTCCAAGAAGAACTTAATAATGAAATTAATCAACAGAGGTTAGCACAAGGAAAAAAGCCCATAAAAAATAAGAAAAAGGAGGAATATAAAAATAAGAAAGTCAGTACTACTGACCAAGAAGCTGGCTACTATGTTAAAGGTGAAAGAGAGAAACAATTTGCGTATAGCTTACATAGTTGTGTAGATAAAAATGGTTTTATAATTGATCAACATGTTACACCTGGAAATGTTCACGATAGTACACAGTTGAAACCTATGGTTGAAAGATTAGAAGCAAAAAATATGTTGCCAATCACATTAGCAGTAGACTCTGGATACAAAAC
>NZ_JAJNIU010000060.1:0-760 GCF_022386355.1 Mammaliicoccus sp. L-M44
TAAAACGCAAATATGAGCCAAATAAATATATTTTGATTTCACAAAATGATTTTTTCTAAAAACCAGTGTCGATTTTTTAAGACACTGCCCATCTACATGCAAATTAATTTGCATACATTTTTTATAGTTCCCACAGGGGGCAGGCGACATTATTTTTAACAATAAAAAAGTGTCAGTCTAAGACCAACACTTTATGTTTCTTCTTCAATTTCATCAATCATTTGATGATTTAATTCTCTTTTTTCTTGTTCTGTTAAATCATGCAATTCACTCGCTAAATATTCTTTTTGTTTCCAAATATAAAAAATTTGATAGATATATTCAGTTGGATCAATCTCTTTTAAATAATCTAAATCGCCATTTTTTAATAACTTTCTCGCCTCTTTAAATAATCCTGAATAAACTAATACCTGTTTACCTTTAAGTGATTTATAGAATGCATCAAATACTTTTTGATTTATTAAATAATCACTATCTTTACCAGAATACTTAGCCATTTCATATAATTCTTTATTATTATTTTGTCTTATTTTTTGAACTTGAACTTGTGTTATTTCTGAAATGCCCGTTACATCACGCCATAAATCTAACCATTCTTGTTGGCTAATATAATATCTTTTATCTGTGAAATACGATTTATTTACTGCAATTAACACGTGAAAATGAGGGTTATAATCATCTCTTTTTTTATTATATGTAATCTCTAACTTACGAACATAACCCTTAATAATTGATTTAACTTTTTTACGTTCAACCATTT
>NZ_JAJNIU010000061.1:0-721 GCF_022386355.1 Mammaliicoccus sp. L-M44
TCTATGAAAACAATAGCTATGACTGTCATAAATGCATACATGGAAATGGAAAGAGATAAGTATGTTAATGCTGGATATAAACAAAAGAATTCAGGAAGAAACGCACAACGTAATGGCTATTATGAGCGTGATTTCCTGATGCCTATTGGCAATCTGACATTAAAAGTTCCAAGAACACGTGACGGTGAATTTACAACTGAAGTATTTAATCAATATTCGCGTTCTGACCAATCGCTTATTTTAGCGATGACAGAAGCATACATTAATGGTGTTTCAACTAGAAATGTTAATAAAATTGTGGAATCCCTAACGGGAAAATCTGTGTCTAAATCCACTGTTTCAGGCGTAATAAAAAACCTAGATCCTGAAATTAAAGAATGGGCTGGTAGATCTATTGTTAGTCATCAGTATAAGTATGTATTTGTTGATGCTATGCACATTAAGGTAAGAGAGAATAATAAAATTGTTTCTAAAGGTGTTTATATCGCTATGGGTATCAACGAAAATAGAAAACGCGACATTATTGGCTTTAAAATTTCTAATCAAGAGTCAGAATTAGCTTGGTCAGAGTTTTTTGAAGACTTAAGAATGCGTGGTTTAACAACTCCTGAACTTATTATCTCTGATGCACATTCTGGACTTATTAAATCTATTAAGTCACAGTTTATTGATTCATCTTGGCAACGTTGTACATTCCATTTTCTTAAAAATATTGTAGAGA
>NZ_JAJNIU010000062.1:0-711 GCF_022386355.1 Mammaliicoccus sp. L-M44
AGATAAAAAGAAAATGTCTTCGACACCACGAGCCTTAATTTCATCAAATATTTGCATCCACTTATGCTTGCTTTCTGTTTCATTAAGCCATAAACCAAGTATTTGTTTCTTTCCATCAATCGTGTACCCTAGAATAGTGTATACTGCATATTCTTTAATTTCATAATCAGTTCTAATTTTAGTATATAAACAATCCACAAATACAAATGTATAGCACTTTTCCAATGGTCTAGTTTGCCATTCTTCCATTTCAGGAATAACGGCATCAGTAATATCAGAGATCATTTCATGAGATACAGAGAAACCATAGATATCTTCTATTGTTGAAGAAATATCACGTTGTGACATGCCCTTGGCATACATAGAAATTACTTTATCTTCGATTTCAGAAACATCACGCTGACGTTTCTTTATTAACTGTGGTTCAAATGAGGCATCTCTATCTCTTGGGACATTGATTTCAATGTTACCTTTAGTGGTATTAAGTGTTTTATTCCCATATCCATTGCGTCTATTTTCGGTAATTTTATCAGATTTATCATTCGAAGAATATCCTAAGTGGTTATTCATTTCACCTTGTAACATAGCTTCAAACATAGGTCCAAAAACATCTTTTAGTGCATTTTCCATATCTTCAACAGATTCAGGTGCATACTCAGCAATAATTCTATTAGCAAGTTCGACAGATTTAGGATCTCGTTTTTTTCTAGC
>NZ_JAJNIU010000063.1:0-682 GCF_022386355.1 Mammaliicoccus sp. L-M44
CCCAGTTTCCAATGACCCTCCACGGTTGAGCCGTGGGCTTTCACATCAGACTTAAGAAACCGCCTACGCGCGCTTTACGCCCAATAATTCCGGATAACGCTTGCCACCTACGTATTACCGCGGCTGCTGGCACGTAGTTAGCCGTGGCTTTCTGGTTAGGTACCGTCAAGACTTGTTCAGTTACTAACAAATTTGTTCTTCCCTAACAACAGAGTTTTACGATCCGAAGACCTTCATCACTCACGCGGCGTTGCTCCGTCAGGCTTTCGCCCATTGCGGAAGATTCCCTACTGCTGCCTCCCGTAGGAGTCTGGACCGTGTCTCAGTTCCAGTGTGGCCGATCACCCTCTCAGGTCGGCTACGTATCGTCGCCTTGGTAAGCCGTTACCTTACCAACTAGCTAATACGGCGCGGGTCCATCTATAAGTGACAGCCGAAACCGTCTTTCACTATCGAACCATGCGGTTCAAAATATTATCCGGTATTAGCCCCGGTTTCCCGGAGTTATCCCAGTCTTATAGGTAGGTTACCCACGTGTTACTCACCCGTCCGCCGCTAACATCAGAGAAGCAAGCTTCTCATCTGTTCGCTCGACTTGCATGTATTAGGCACGCCGCCAGCGTTCATCCTGAGCCAGGATCAAACTCTCCATAAAAGAAGTAAGCTTGATAAGCTCATTTTT
>NZ_JAJNIU010000064.1:0-626 GCF_022386355.1 Mammaliicoccus sp. L-M44
TAAAAGGGTTGTTTTATTTTTTCTTCTTTCGAGTTTCTTCCCCAGTAAAAGGATCTATGTACTCTATCATTGTTAACTGTTCTGCTACTATATCCTCTTGTAATTGATTTCTTATATAATTTTCTATCACTTTTTTATTTCTACCAACTGTATCCACATAAAATCCTTTACACCAAAATTTTCTGTTACCATATCTATACTTTAAATGGGCATGTCTATCAAATATCATTAAGCTACTCTTCCCTTTTAAATAACCTACAAATTGAGAGACACTTAACTTTGGTGGAATACTAACTAACATATGAATATGATCTTTACATGCTTCAGCTTCTATTATTTCTACACCTTTTCTTTCACACAATTGTCTTAAAATAATACCAATATCTCTTTTTATTTTCCCATAAATAATTTGTCTACGATATTTTGGTGCAAACACAATGTGGTACTTACAATTCCATTTTGTATGTGCTAAACTGTTTGTGTCTGATGACATTTAATGCATCTCCTCGTGTTGTTAATTTTGGTTGGCTGACCAAATATTATTCTAGCATGTAGAGATGCATTTTTTAATACAACGGTGAAACCATACTGTACCATACGCATAGCGTATGGTTTTAATTACACAA
>NZ_JAJNIU010000065.1:0-599 GCF_022386355.1 Mammaliicoccus sp. L-M44
CTTTCTACTGTTTGACTTCTTAGTTTATATGCTTTTTTTATTGTATCTACAAACCTTAAATCTTCGATTATATCTAAATCATCTTGCCATACATGTCTTCGAATTTCTCTAGTAAAACTTCTATTTTCTGTACATTCATTTAGTAGTGGACATGATTTACATATAATAGGATTAGATTTGTATAATCTATGCCCTGTTGGCATAGTTCTTTTAAAAGTTAGTAATTTATCATTTGGACATATATAACTATCGTAATATTCATCATAAATAAAATCTTTAGTTTTAAATATTCCTGGCTTTCCTTTTGGTCTTGTATAGGGCATTGCAGGTACTATCGATTTCTCTAGTAAATAATGCGCATTGAATGGCGTTTTGTATCCGGAGTCTACTGCTAGTGTGATTGGCAACATATTTTTTTCTTCTAATCTTTCAACCATAGGTTTCAACTGTGTACTATCATGTATATTTCCAGGTGTGACATGTTGATCAATTATAAAACCATTTTTATCTACACAACTATGTAAGCTATACGCAAATTGTTTTTCTCTTTCACCTTTAACATAGTAACCAGCTTCTGGATCGGTAGTACTGACTTTCTT
>NZ_JAJNIU010000066.1:0-593 GCF_022386355.1 Mammaliicoccus sp. L-M44
GAATGTTTTAACTATTTTTTCTCGTTTTCTGAGTTGCATATTAATATTTTCAACTGAATTAGTAGTTCTTAGATTTTTATGATGTTGAGCAGGAAATCTATAGAATTGTGAGGCATCTTCGAAGCCTTCATCCAATATTTTAATAGCTTCCACATACTTAGGATTACTTTCATATTGTGCAATGAATTCATCTTTGAGCTGAACAGCGTGACGATATGTTGGTGCTTGGAATATTGATTTAAGTAACATTCTAGCTTCTTTAGAGATCTTTTTAGGAAATCTCTCTACAATATTTTTAAGAAAATGGAATGTACAACGTTGCCAAGATGAATCAATAAACTGTGACTTAATAGATTTAATAAGTCCAGAATGCGCATCAGAGATAATAAGTTCAGGTGTTGTTAAACCACGCATTCTTAAGTCTTCAAAAAACTCTGACCAAGCCAATTCAGACTCTTGATTCGAAATTTTAAAGCCAATAATATCGCGTTTTCTATTTTCATTGATACCCATAGCGATATAAACACCTTTAGAAACAATTTTATTATTCTCTCTTACCTTAATGTGCATAGCATCAACAAATACATACTTAT
>NZ_JAJNIU010000067.1:0-573 GCF_022386355.1 Mammaliicoccus sp. L-M44
CCATTCAATGCGCATTATTTACTTGAGAAATCGATTGTACCTGCAATGCCATATACAAGACCAAAAGGAAAGCCAGGCATATTTAAATCCAAAGAGTTTATTTATGATGAATATTACGATAGTTACATATGTCCAAATGATGAATTACTTACTTTTAAGAGAACTATGCCGACAGGGCATAGATTATACAAATCTGATCCTACTATATGTAAAACATGTCCACTATTAAATGAATGTACAGAAAACAGAAACTATACTAGAGAAATTCGAAGACATGTTTGGCAAGACGATTTAGATATAATCGAAGATTTACGATTTGTAGATACTATTAAAAAAGCATATAAACTAAGAAGCCAAACAGTAGAAAGACGATTTGGTGATGCAAAAGAACAGCATGGTATGAGATGGACAAGATATAGAGGTATTAAAAAAGTTTCCATGGACACCACGCTTATTTGTGCTGCCATGAATCTTAAAAAGTTGGCAATGTGGCTAGTAAAAGAGCCACAAATAGCCTAGATTAAACGTAGTTTAATCATGATTTTAGTGGAAATTATTAATCTATACAAAAAA
>NZ_JAJNIU010000068.1:0-532 GCF_022386355.1 Mammaliicoccus sp. L-M44
GCGAGCACCAGTCTAGATTCAAATCCTGATATTTTCTTTGAATTACGTGAACGAGCTCGATTTCATGTTGAAATTGAAAACGATCAAAATCGATTGAAAATAATGATTATCGAATTACTTCATCAAACTTTTCCAGGACTTGAAAAATTGTTTAAAAATCGTTATTCAAAAATCGCGCTTAATATTATAGAAGAATATGCACACCCAGATTTAGTTAGTCAAAAAGATATTGAAAGCCTGACTTCAAGTATTATGGAATACACTAATAAAAATTTGTCTTATCAAAAAGCACAAAATTATGCTGAAAGATTAAATAAAATAGCACAAGAAAGTTATCCTAATGTTAAACATTCTTCATTTCTAGTAAAAAAAGTTCGATTATTAATTCAACAATTAAAAAGTTCAATTCAACAATTGTCTCAACTAGATAAAGAGATGATTGAGTTAGCTCAACAACTTGAATGTTTCGAAGTTATGCATTCAATTCCTGGTATAGGGAAGCTAACAGTAGCTATGATTATAGGAGAATTAG
>NZ_JAJNIU010000069.1:0-499 GCF_022386355.1 Mammaliicoccus sp. L-M44
CTTTTTTTATTGTCATAGTTTGTGAAAACTAAGTTGTTTTTATGTGTTATAACATGGAAAAGTATACTGAGAAAAAACAAAGAAATCAAGTATTTCAGAAATTTATTAAACGTCATATTGGAGAGAATCAAATGGACTTAGTTCAAGATTGCAATACATTTCTGTCTTTTGTAGCTGATAAAACTTTAGAAAAACAGAAATTATATAAAGCTAATTCTTGTAAAAATCGATTTTGTCCTGTCTGTGCTTGGAGAAAAGCTAGAAAAGATGCGTTGGGTTTATCTTTGATGATGCAATATATTAAGCAGCAAGAGAAAAAGGAATTTATTTTTTTAACGCTTACGACGCCTAATGTACAAAATGAACAGTTGGAAGATGAGATAAAACATTATAATAAGTCTTTTAAAAAAATGGTTGAACGTAAAAAAGTTAAATCAATTATTAAGGGTTATGTTCGTAAGTTAGAGATTACATATAATAAAAAAAGAGATGATTATAA
>NZ_JAJNIU010000070.1:0-482 GCF_022386355.1 Mammaliicoccus sp. L-M44
TGGGCAGTGTCTTAAAAAATCGACACTGGTTTTTAGAAAAAATCATTTTGTGAAATCAAAATATATTTATTTGGCTCATATTTGCGTTTTAAGAGCGTATATAAACTTTTGGATATAAAACTATATGATTTACCCCTATTTCTTTAAAATGACGCCTTAAAATTCAAAATAAAGCATGTATGATAATGTATAAAGTCAAAAAATAAAGTTGATTATAGAATCTATAAGCTGTTTTTTAGAATCTATCAGAATCTATAATTTTATAAACGTTGATATAAGTGACTTGTAAAGAATCTGAATACAAGTTTTGACGATGCCAGGAAACTTTTATACAGGTTATACATTTTAAAAGTGGATCATGTGGCTTAGTGGTATGATTTGTTTGGTTTTAACATGGCTTAAAAGAAATGTATAAAGCATAAGAAGACACCTCAGCTATGCTGAGTGACACGGAGTGGCATTGTGTCCCCTTATGCTCTTAG
>NZ_JAJNIU010000071.1:0-477 GCF_022386355.1 Mammaliicoccus sp. L-M44
TTAAATAGAAAAAATAATAAACCAATTAATCACAAAAAAGTACAAAGGATTATGCAAAAACATAATTTAAATTGTAAAGTACGAATGAAGAAATCGAAAAGACCAGGGAATGCATATTATAAGACACATAATCTATTAAATAGAAACTTCAAAGCAGAGAAACCTTTAGAAGTACTTTTAACAGATATCACTTATTTACCCTTCGGGAATACAATGTTGTATCTTTCATCTATCATGGATGCTTACAATGGTGAAATTGTGGCATATAAAATCGGTAATAAACAAAATCAAGAATTAGTAAATGAGACATTAAAACAACTTCAATTGGAACCAGGTACTATATTACATAGTGATCAAGGAAGTGTGTATACTTCTTATGAATACTATGCCCTATGTACAGAAAAAGGCATTACCAGAAGCATGTCCCGTAAGGGAACGCCAGCTGATAATGCCCCAATAGAATGTTTTCATGCCTCT
>NZ_JAJNIU010000072.1:0-457 GCF_022386355.1 Mammaliicoccus sp. L-M44
TAAACACCTTTAGAAACAATTTTATTATTCTCTCTTACCTTAATGTGCATAGCATCAACAAATACATACTTATACTGATGACTAACAATAGGTCTACCCGCCCATTCTTTGATTTCAGGATCCAGGTTTTTTATTACGCTTGAAACAGTGGATTTAGACACAGATTTTCCCGTTAGGGATTCCACAATTTTATTAACATTTCTAGTTGAAACACCATTAATATATGCTTCTGTCATCGCTAAAATAAGGGATTGGTCAGAACGTGAATATTGATTGAATACTTCAGTTGTAAATTCACCGTCACGTGTTCTTGGAACTTTTAATGTCAGATTGCCAATAGGCATCAGGAAGTCACGCTCATAATAACCATTACGTTGTGCGTTTCTTCCTGAATTCTTTTGTTTATATCCAGCATTAACATACTTATCTCTTTCCATTTCCATGTATGCATTTATGA
>NZ_JAJNIU010000073.1:0-434 GCF_022386355.1 Mammaliicoccus sp. L-M44
ATATAGTAAGCGATAGCGCGCTAGATTATATAAAAAATAAACTGTGAAGTAGAGTCGTACGTTCTCTACTTACACAGTTTATTTTACACTCTTGTGACAAGACATAACATCAATTTTGTACATTGTTAAACAATCAATTATGTACATTTTTACGTTGACATTTACACTCTTTAACTCACATCTTTTCAAATCTCGTGGGTTTACTCCAACTTTAACTCACATCTTCTCGAATATCTCACATTCTCCCTACCTACTCGAAGAATCTTGGTATGTCAACAAAAACTTAGACAGAATTCATAAGTTTATAAGAGGTTGGCGTTTGATAATTTAATCCTGCATGTATTCTTTCATTGTTATACCAGTTTATATACATTTTTAATTCAATTTCTAATTGTTCTATCGTATAGAATCTTGTAGTATTTATGAATTCTGTC
>NZ_JAJNIU010000074.1:0-407 GCF_022386355.1 Mammaliicoccus sp. L-M44
AACTAGAAAAAGAAAATAAACAGCTAAAAATGGAAAACGATATTTTAAAGCAAGCCGCGCTGATAATCGGACGAAAATAGATGTGATAAATAAGAATACTCACAAATATTTAGTATCAGCAATGTGCAAAGTCCTACAAATGCCAAGAAGTACCTACTATTACCACCAAAATAATCAACATAAAGTTAATAAAGAAAACAATGATGAGATATTAGCAGATGAAATTGAAGATATATTCATTTCTAATCGACGATGTTATGGTACACGTAAAATAAAAATTGCCTTAACGAAACGAGGACTATATGTGTCTAGGCGTAAGATTGGTGTATTAATGAAACAAAGAAACTTAGTTTCTACTTATACAAAGATGAAATTTAAAGTAACATCAAGCAAGGTAAACCAATCTA
>NZ_JAJNIU010000075.1:0-389 GCF_022386355.1 Mammaliicoccus sp. L-M44
AATCTCAAGTCGTCCTACATTAGATATAGTGATCAATCCACTAAAAGAAATGATAGAGAGTCGTCCAAACCTAGATCACCGTTTAACAATACATTCAGATCAAGGCTGGCACTATCAACATTCGCAATACACTAATTTATTAAAAGAACATAAGATATTTCAAAGTATGTCTAGAAAAGGTAATTGTCTAGATAATTCAGTTATGGAAAACTTTTTTGGGTTACTAAAACAAGAAATGTATTATGGCCAAAAATTTAAAGATTTTCAAGATCTTGAACAAGCTATTCATCGATATATTAATTTTTATAATAACGAAAGAATCAAATCAAAATTAAAAGGCTTATCTCCCAAAAATTACAGGAGACAAACCTTTGAAATAATATACTAAT
>NZ_JAJNIU010000076.1:0-384 GCF_022386355.1 Mammaliicoccus sp. L-M44
GCGATTATTAAGCTTGTTGAATTTCGTTAGAAATTCACTCGGTTTTTTGCTTGGTAAAATCTATTTTACTTACTTATCTAGTTTTCAATGTACAATATAATATGGTGGAGACTAGCGGGATCGAACCGCTGACCTCCTGCGTGCAAAGCAGGCGCTCTCCCATCTGAGCTAAGCCCCCTAATTGGGAATTAAATTTTAATGGTGGGCCTAAATGGACTCGAACCATCGACCTCACGCTTATCAGGCGTGCGCTCTAACCAGCTGAGCTATAGGCCCATTCTTAAATTGAATGATATAAACATTCAAAACTGAATACAATATGTCTCCGTTATTCCATGACCTAATGGTCATTCCGTAATATCCTTAGAAAGGAGGTGATCCAGC
>NZ_JAJNIU010000077.1:0-379 GCF_022386355.1 Mammaliicoccus sp. L-M44
CTATTTAACAAGGCAGTTATTTTTCTATAACCATATGTAAAACGATGTTTCTTACATAGTTCTATAATTTCTCGTTCATCCTCAGATATACAGAAATCTTTGTTTTTCCATCTGTAATAATTTGATTTTGGAATATCTAAAGCTTCTAAAATGCCTTTCACTGTATATTTAGATTTCAATTCATTTACTAATTCAACAACTACCTCTGAGACCACTTCCTTTCCAATTCCTTGTACTTTTTTAAAATTTCATTTTCTACTTCTTTGCGCTTTAATTCAATTTTTAGCATCTCAACAGTACTCAATTCTTCATTTCCTTTTCCGTAGGAATATTGTTTACCTACTTGTTGATTGAATCTATGTGTTTCCCCATTTCTATA
>NZ_JAJNIU010000078.1:0-377 GCF_022386355.1 Mammaliicoccus sp. L-M44
CACCATGTTTTAGAGCCATTAGCTCAGTTGGTAGAGCATCTGACTTTTAATCAGAGGGTCAGAGGTTCGAATCCTCTATGGCTCACCATTTAAGCGGGTGTGGCGGAATTGGCAGACGCACTAGACTTAGGATCTAGCGCCGCAAGGCGTGGGGGTTCGACTCCCTTCACCCGCATTATTATTAATATGATTTAAGCATTTAATTTTGCAGAAGTAGTTCAGCGGTAGAATACAACCTTGCCAAGGTTGGGGTCGCGGGTTCGAATCCCGTCTTCTGCTCCATTATTTGCCGGGGTGGCGGAACTGGCAGACGCACAGGACTTAAAATCCTGCGGTAAGTGATTACCGTACCGGTTCGATTCCGGTCCTCGGCACCA
>NZ_JAJNIU010000079.1:0-325 GCF_022386355.1 Mammaliicoccus sp. L-M44
GAAACACATAGATTCAATCAACAAGTAGGTAAACAATATTCCTACGGAAAAGGAAATGAAGAATTGAGTACTGTTGAGACGCTAAAAATTGCATTAAAGCGCAAAGAAGTAGAAAATGAAATTTTAAAAAAGTACAAGGAATTTGAAAGGAAGTGGTCCCAGAAGTAGTTGTTGAATTAGTAAATGAATTGAAATCTAAATATACAGTGAAAGTCATTTTAGAAGCTTTAGATGTTCCAAAATCAAATTATTACAGATGGAAAAACAAAGATTTCAGTATATCTGAGGATGAACGAGAAATTATAGAACTATGTAAGAAACATCG
>NZ_JAJNIU010000080.1:0-314 GCF_022386355.1 Mammaliicoccus sp. L-M44
TAAGCCCAACTACCATCGGCGCTAAAGAGCTTAACTTCTGTGTTCGGCATGGGAACAGGTGTGACCTCTTTGCTATCGTCACCAGACAAATTATTGCTTGAGTCAATCGTTTACATACTTCCTCATCACTGCTGTCTTCCTCATTCATTTACGAAAGTAAACTCATTTGTCATCCATTGTGATTCGTTGTCTATAAACGTTTTCTCTACGCAATACAAATTGAAATGTATTACACATTCAAAACTAGATAGTAAGTAGATTTTACGGCTAAAACCGATTTAAAATTTGATTAAGTCTTCGATCGATTAGTATTC
>NZ_JAJNIU010000081.1:0-291 GCF_022386355.1 Mammaliicoccus sp. L-M44
TTGGTTAAGCCAATCACTCTGAAGTACTTTCAGTACTCAATTATTGGAATTAACGTTGACATATTGTCATTCAGTTTTCAATGTTCATTTTGTCTCACAAGAAACTATTATACACTTGTTATATTCTTGTGTCAACATTTAATTCAATTTATTTTTCAAGAAAATTTCAAGAAAAAAAGACCCAAGGGTCAAAATTGAATTTTGCCCGGCAACGTCCTACTCTCGCGGAACGTAAGCCCAACTACCATCGGCGCTAAAGAGCTTAACTTCTGTGTTCGGCATGGGAACAGG
>NZ_JAJNIU010000082.1:0-289 GCF_022386355.1 Mammaliicoccus sp. L-M44
ACCTGTTCCCATGCCGAACACAGAAGTTAAGCTCTTTAGCGCCGATGGTAGTTGGGCTTACGTTCCGCGAGAGTAGGACGTTGCCGGGCAAGTAATAATATTACATATTTTTAAATGGAGAATTAGCTCAGCTGGGAGAGCATCTGCCTTACAAGCAGAGGGTCGGCGGTTCGAACCCGTCATTCTCCACCATTTAAAGCCGGCCTAGCTCAACTGGTAGAGCAACTGACTTGTAATCAGTAGGTTGGGGGTTCAAGTCCTCTGGCCGGCACCATGTTTTAGAGCCATT
>NZ_JAJNIU010000083.1:0-288 GCF_022386355.1 Mammaliicoccus sp. L-M44
ATGGTTATGAACCAGCTTCTTTTACATGATCAAATTAAAGATAGAGTTATTAAGTATCTTGAATAACTTACACACTTAATTTGACAAAGCCTAATAAACTCACATCTTTCCCACCATCCACCCCCAAACAAAAAAACAACCTGAACTTACATAAGTTCAGGTTGCTCATAATCGGAAAGCAGCTTATGGTTAAGCTGCTCAGAGTGTCGACAAAGTCTTAGACTTTGCCGGCATTTTTTATGCGCATGCTTTTCGCGGGCATGTTCTCAGCCTGTAGTCTTCGAATCA
>NZ_JAJNIU010000084.1:0-283 GCF_022386355.1 Mammaliicoccus sp. L-M44
AAGAACCCTTAACTAAACTTGTAGACGAATGTCGGCATAGCGTGAGCTATTAAGCCGACCATTCGACAAGTTTTGGGATTGTTAAGGGTTCAGAGGCTCAACGTCAATAAAGCAATTGGAATAAAAACAAGGAGGGAAATCATGAAGAATTTTTTCTATACGACATTGATTGCTATTGGTCTTGTCTTTTTGTTTTATATATTTTTTGATTATAGACCTAGTGGATTAATTTTATTGCTGCTTGGATTGTCTATTTTTTATTTATTTGTGATATTTGTTAAGG
>NZ_JAJNIU010000085.1:0-273 GCF_022386355.1 Mammaliicoccus sp. L-M44
TATTAAGCTTGTTGAATTTCGTTAGAAATTCACTCGGTTTTTTGCTTGGTAAAATCTATTTTACTTACTTATCTAGTTTTCAATGTGCAATTTAAAATGGTGGGCCTAAATGGACTCGAACCATCGACCTCACGCTTATCAGGCGTGCGCTCTAACCAGCTGAGCTATAGGCCCATTCTTAAGTTGAATGTTATAAACATTCAAAACTGAATACAATATGTCTCCGTTATTCCATGACCTAATGGTCATTCCGTAATATCCTTAGAAAGGAGG
>NZ_JAJNIU010000086.1:0-259 GCF_022386355.1 Mammaliicoccus sp. L-M44
TATAGAATTGTGAGGCATCTTCGAAGCCTTCATCCAATATTTTAATAGCTTCCACATACTTAGGATTACTTTCATATTGTGCAATGAATTCTTCTTTGAGCTGAACAGCATGACGATATGTTGGTGCTTGGAATATTGATTTAAGTAACATTCTAGCTTCTTTAGAGTTCTTTTTAGGAAATCTCTCTACAATATTTTTAAGAAAATGGAATGTACAACGTTGCCAAGATGAATCAATAAACTGTGACTTAATAGATTT
>NZ_JAJNIU010000087.1:0-259 GCF_022386355.1 Mammaliicoccus sp. L-M44
GTCCTCGAATAATATTCATCACTACTAAAAACAATAATCGTCTAGCTTTTTTATTCCCACGTCTATTAATTGTATCTCTATATTGAGTTTTTCCTGATTGATATCGTTTGATATCGATACCCACATATGCGTTTAATTGTTTATTCGTTTTGAATTTTGTAAGATCTTCTAATTCTCCTATAATCATAGCTACTGTTAGCTTCCCTATACCAGGAATTGAATGCATAACTTCGAAACATTCAAGTTGTTGAGCTAACTC
>NZ_JAJNIU010000088.1:0-238 GCF_022386355.1 Mammaliicoccus sp. L-M44
CTTGTTAAATTGTTTATATCTGAAATAGTTCATACAGAAGACTCCTTTTTGTTAAAATTATACTATAAATTCAACTTTGCAACAGAACCATATCTTTTATCTGTGAAATACGATTTATTTACTGCAATTAACACGTGAAAATGAGGATTATAATCATCTCTTTTTTTATTATATGTAATCTCTAACTTACGAACATAACCCTTAATAATTGATTTAACTTTTTTACGTTCAACCATTT
>NZ_JAJNIU010000089.1:0-234 GCF_022386355.1 Mammaliicoccus sp. L-M44
TATCTATGGATGGTGTTTCTGGCTTAGAATCCGGAGTTAAGGCTATTTTTCCTAAAACAATTGTTCAAAGATGTATTGTACATTTAGTTAGAAATTCTATTAAATACGTACCAAGTAAAGACTATAAAGCTTTTACTTCTTCATTAAGAAAGGTTTATGGGGCAACATCACTTAAAGCTTGTCATACTGCTTTTGAAGCATTTAAACAACAATGGTCTCAATATCCTGGTGCGG
>NZ_JAJNIU010000090.1:0-229 GCF_022386355.1 Mammaliicoccus sp. L-M44
GCGATTATTAAGCTTGTTGAATTTCGTTAGAAATTCACTCGGTTTTTTGCTTGGTAAAATCTATTTTACTTACTTATCTAGTTTTCAATGTGCAATGTTGAATGTTATAAACATTCAAAACTGAATACAATATGTCTTCGTTATTCCATGACCTAATGGTCATTCCGTAATATCCTTAGAAAGGAGGTGATCCAGCCGCACCTTCCGATACGGCTACCTTGTTACGACT
>NZ_JAJNIU010000091.1:0-222 GCF_022386355.1 Mammaliicoccus sp. L-M44
GCTGTTTATTTTCTTTTTCTAGTTCCATCATTTTCTTTTGTTCTTTTGTAAGATTATCTTTGTGCTCAAAAGAACCAGAGGTTTTTGCTTGATTAATCCATCGATCTAATGCAGATGGGGTTAAATCATATTCTCTAATAATTTCAGATCTTGGTTTTTCATTAAGGTATAAATCAACCATTTGCTGTTTGAATTCATTACTGTATTCTCTACGCTCTCTTC
>NZ_JAJNIU010000092.1:0-220 GCF_022386355.1 Mammaliicoccus sp. L-M44
GCTTTATTGACGTTGAGCCTCGGAACCCTTAACAATCCCAAAACTTGTCGAATGGTCGGCTTAATAGCTCACGCTATGCCGACATTCGTCTGCAAGTTTAGTTAAGGGTTCTTCTCAACGATCAATAAATTTTCTCGGCATAAATGCGTGCTTTTAAAAATAAAGATGTACTTATCCAATAAATAAGCGTATACTTAATCTAACGTAATAAAAGCTCGTG
>NZ_JAJNIU010000093.1:0-213 GCF_022386355.1 Mammaliicoccus sp. L-M44
TGCAAAGTTGAATTTATAGTATAATTTTAACAAAAAGGAGTCTTCTGTATGAACTATTTCAGATATAAACAATTTAACAAGGATGTTATCATTGTAGCCGTTGGCTACTATCTAAGATATGCATTGAGTTATCGTGATATATCCGAAATATTAAGGGAACGTGGTGTAAACGTTCATCATTCAACGGTCTACCGTTGGGTTCAAGAATATGCC